>JASBVM010000009.1 GCA_029961055.1 Bacillota bacterium | reverse complement strand
ACCTGAACCGAGCGCTTCAGCTGCTGGTGGGTCTTGGGCTTCTCTTGGTGTCTGCTCAGGCTTACTGGGCCTGGGGCAACTGAATGGAGCAGCGCTCACTTCCAAGGTGGCAGCGCTAGCAAGTTTCGTCGTCCTCGGACCGGCTGCTCGGTCAACATTAATGGGGGCAGTTAGATGGGCTCGGACCTTAAACGAGATCTCGTGATAGCCATGACCGTACTGGCGACCGCCGGCGCGATGGTGCTAAGCTATCGGTCCGATGCACCAGTACAATGGGTGGCGGTCGTTGGGTTCCTCATACTAGCGTCGATCGCACAGTTCTTGTCTGTCCGGATAAGCGACAACGTAACGGCCACCTTTACGTTCCCGATACTCTACGCCGGATCCATTGTCATTGGCCCGTTCTGGGCGGGCGTGATTAGCTTGCTCATGCCCATGCACCTCAGCCCGGCTGCGAAGAAATGGACCTGGAGGATGTACGTATTTAACCATGCACAAATGGCCATAGCAACCATTATCGGTGGGTTCACCTACGGAGCTTTACGCGAACGTGCCTACTCCCTCTCGGTTCAGGACATCGGGGCTATGATCATAGGAAGCCTTGCGGCGTGGTTAGTCAACACGACTCTGGTTGCCTTGGTTGTGTCGGCTGCTAGCGGAAGACGTGTTAGGGATTCATTCGATTACCATATGGCTGGCCTGACATCCGACTATGCTGCAATGACAGCACTGGCTGTCCTGATGGCAGCATTGTACTTCGAGACAGGAATGCTCGGAATAGCCTTGCTTCTGATACCGCTATTGGTCGCTCGGCACGCCGTTGTTATGTATACCGACATGAAGAAAGCATATGCCGAGACGATCGCGTCGCTGTCAGTGGCACTGGAGGTACGAGACGCCTATACTGCAGGGCACTCGCGGCGTGTTGCTGAGATTGCCGTAAGGGTTGGAGAGGAACTAGGACTAGCTCAGTCCGACTTAGAGACGCTACGGTATGCCGGGCTTCTCCATGACATTGGAAAGATCGGAATCGAGGATCGCCTTCTCAAGAAGCCAGCTAGGTTCACACCCGGCGAGTACGAAGAGATCCAGGCGCATGCGGGCTTGACAGGATCTATCTTGGAGGGAGTGAAAGGATTCGAGAAGGTGAATGACTGGGCGAAACATCACCATGAGCGTTATGATGGCTCAGGGTACCCTGATGGCTTGCGCGGCAAGCAAATCCCGTTAGGGGCGAGGATCCTCGCGGTGGCCGACGCCTTCGACGCCATGGCGTCGAGGCGGGTGTATAAGCCGTCGATCCCGTTCGCGGAGATCCTGCACGAACTGATGACCCACCGGAACACGCAGTTCGACCCGGTGGTGCTGGATGCGTTCCTGCGGGTGATGGAGAAGCCTGGGTTCAAAGAATGGGTCGAGGCGGAGCTGCCGTACTTCGCGATGCCAGGGCCTGAGGAGGTTATGGCCATGGTGGAAAGCGCGAGCCGGGAGACCGGTGGCTCCGGTCCGGGTGGCACAGACGGCATTGAGAACGGCAGCCCGGGGGACCAGCCGATCTGATGGGGATCATCGGGCTGGCAGGGGCGCTACTGGGCTTGGTGACGGGGTTGGCGCGCGGCGGCAGGCTGGGGCGCCTGCTGGATCTTGAGTTTCGATGGCTGGGGCTGCTGGTGGCCGGCTTCCTCGTTCAGAATGCTCTCCCCTTGCTGGCGGGACCGGGGGTGGCGGGCGGGGCGGCGATGGCAGCGGCCAACGTGGTCGCGTTCGGACTGTTCGTGGCTTTTGCCGCATGGAACCTCCATCTGCCGGGGCTGGTCTGGTTCTTGCTCGGGTCCGCTTCGAATCTCCTGGTCATCGCCCTGAATGGCGGACGGATGCCGGTCGTGATGAAGCCGTGGGTGCACCTGCGGCCGGAACTGATCGAGGCGCTGCGGGGTGGTCAAGACGCGCTCCACGTGCTCGCAGGGCCGGGAACCCGGCTTCCCTGGCTGGCCGATTACCTGGCGCTTCCGAGGATTCCCACGCCCATCTTCAGCCCCGGCGACCTGCTCATCGCGATCGGCGCTTTCCTCTTGCTCGAGCGCGGGGTGCGCGGGGTGGGGGTACGCACCGGGAGGGAAGGCGGGTTGTCGACGTAGCCCGGTCGGGTGATCGACCCTTCCTGCACCCGATGCTAAGGTGCGGGCGGCGGGGAGGGAGGGCGAATCGTGGGCGAAAGTCGCTGGATCCGCACCCCCATGCGCAGCTTGCCTGCAGAGGTCAGCAAGAGGAGTTTCGACGAGGTAGCGCTCGGTTACGACGAAAAAGAAGTAATGGACGAAGCATATCGCTGCATTCAGTGCCTCAACCCTCTGTGCATCGACGGATGCCCCAACCACAACCCCATCCCGGACTTCATCGCGCTGGTCCAGGAAGGTCGCTTCCTGGAGGCCGCACTGCTGGACTACAACCGGAACGCCCTCCCCTCCTGCACGGGGCGCGTCTGCGCCTGGGAGAACCAGTGCGAAGGCTGGTGCGTGCTCAACGCCCGGGGCGAAGGGGTGCGCATCGGCGCCATCGAGAGGTTCATCGCCGATTACGCGTTGCGGCACAGGGATGAGTTCGAGGCCCTCCGCGCCGAGCGGCAGGGCCGGCCGGCGACGCCAGAGACGGAAGCCGGGGCGGCGGCCGCGGAGGAGCGCCGCGTCGCGGTGATCGGGGCGGGGCCCGCCGGGCTGGCGGCGGCCCACTTCCTGGTGCGGGAAGGCTTCCAGGTGACGGTGTACGAGGCGCAGGAACGCGCGGGAGGGCTCCTGGCCGACGGGATCCCGCAGTTCGTCCTGCCCATGGGCACGGTGGAGGCCGAGGTGGCGCGCCTGCGCGGCGAGGGCGTGGCATTCCGCTTCGGTGTCGCCGTCGGGCGGGATCTCTCGCTGGAAGAGCTGGAGAGCGAGGTCGACGCCGTCTTCCTCGGTGTGGGCGCCCAGGTCGCCCGCCGGCTGGAGGTGCCGGGTGAGGACCTGGCGGGCGTCTGGACGGCGCAGGCCTTCCTGCACCAGGCGAAGCTGGCGCTGGATCCCGCCTCGGGGCTGGAGCCGCCGCGGGTGGGGCGGCGGGTGCTGGTGGTGGGCGCCGGCAACACGGCCATGGACGCGGCGCGGACGGCGCTTCGCCTGGGCGCCGAGGAGGTCCGGGTCGTCTACCGGCGGACCCAGGCGGAGAGCCCGTCGCGGCCGGTGGAGATCGAACACGCCGAGGCGGAAGGGGTCCAGTTCGAGTATCTGGTCAATCCCGTCGCCTTCCTGGGCGACGAGGACGCCCGTGTGCGCGCGGCGCGGCTGGTGCGCATGCGGCTCGGCGCCCCGGACCGGAGCGGCCGGCCGCGTCCGGAGCCGATCCCCGGCAGCGAGTTCGAGCAGCCTTGCGAGACGGTGATTCTGGCCGTCGGCTACGAAGTGGCCGGCCTGGCGCTGGGCGATCCGCGTCTGGTGGACGCCCACGGGCGGATCCTGGTCGACGACACCGGGCAGACGCCGGTGACGGGCATCTTCGCCGGCGGCGACGCGGTGCAGGGACCGGCCACCGTGGTCGAGGCGGTGCGGGACGGCCGGCTGGCGGCGCGCGCCATCGCCGAGTGGCTGAAGGAGTCGCGCCACTCCCTGCGGAAGGCCGTCCGAACGTAGGCTCGTCCGTCGGCGGCCCTGCCCGCGCGGGCGGGCGAAGGGGGCGCTGACCGTGAGCAGGACGGAAGGAACCGCGGGCGAGGCAGATCTCCGGCGGGAAGGCTCGGGGCGGCCCCGCCCTTCTTCTGCGCTGGTGGTGGGAGCCGACGGGGCGCTGGGCCGGGCGGTGGCCGGCTGGTTGCTGGAGCGGGGTTGGGCGGTCCTGGGTACCTACCGGGATCCGGAGAGGCGCCGGGAGGCCGCGCAGGAGCTGGACGGGCTGGCGGCGGGCGGCCGGCTCCGCTGGCTCCGCGCCGATCTGCGACGCCCCGCCGGGGCCGAACGGGCGGTGGCCGCCTGCCTCCGGTGGCAGGGGCGGATCGACGCCGCCGTCCACACCGCCGGCGGCTTCGCCATGGAAGAGGTGACAGGCGGCTCCTGGGCCACCTGGGAGAGGCTGATCGAGACGAACGTCCGCACGGCCTTCGAGCTGGTCCAGGCCGTCGTGCCGCCGATGCGGGAGGCGGGCGCCGGCGCGGTCGTCCTGGTGGCCGCGCGGGCCGCCACCGGCCGCGCGGGGCGCGGCATGGGCGCCTACGCGGCCGCCAAGTCGGCGCTCCTCCGCCTGGCCGAGGCGCTGAGCGAGGAGCTGGAAGGCAGCGGCGTGCGCGTCAACGTGCTCGCGCCCTCGGTCATCGACACCCCCGCCAACCGGCAGGCGATGCCCGGCGCCCGCCGCGAGGGTTGGCGTTCGCCGGCGGAGCTGGCGTCCCTGGTGGGCTGGCTCCTCTCGCCGGAGGCGGCCGCCGTGCGCGGCCAGCTCCTGCTGGCCTGAGGCGGGCGGCTCCGGCGCTCAGGGGTGGGGGCAGGGGGCGGAGGCGGGAAGGGCGAGGTAGCGGCCGCGGAAGTAGAGGAGCGGGTCCGCTTCCTCGGGCGCGGTGCGCGCCTCCTCGATCTGGCCGACGAAGATGGTGTGGTCGCCGCCGGGAAAGCTCTGGACGCGCCGGCAGATCAGGGTGGCCAGGGCTTCGGCCACCAGCGGCAGGCCGTGCGGCCCTGCCTCCAGGTCGCCCGGGCGGAGGAGCCCACCGGGCTGGGAGGCGAAGTGGCGGGAGATCGCTTCCTGGTCGTGGCGGAGGATGCCCAGGGCGAAGTGGCCGGCCTCCGCCAGCGCCCGGTGGAGCGGGCTGCGCCGGTCGATGGCCACCAGGATCAGCGGGGGGTCGAGCGAGAGCGAGGTGAGCGAGTTGACCGTGATGCCCCGCGGCTCCCCGACGGAGGAAGGCACCGTCAGGACCGCCACCCCGGTTGCGAAATGACCCATGGCTCGACGCTGTGCTTCCGGCGAGATCTCCATCGCTTCCCCCCCTTGCCCCCTCATTCTAACCACCGGCCGGCCCTCCGGAGCCTGGTCACCGGCCCGGCCCCGCCGGAGCGCCCGGAGCCGGGGGGAGGGTCCGGTATAATACAGGGAGTGTGGATGCCCGCGGCATGACGGCGGCGGGCGCCGAATGCCGCGCGGTGGAGGCGATGGCCGTGCTCGGCCTGATCAAGAGGCTCTTCAACTACAACGATCGCGAGCTCAAGCGGCTCGAGGAGCCGATCCGGGCCATCAACGCCCTCGAGCCCCGGATGCAGGCGATGTCCGATGAGGAGCTGGCCCGGCAGACGGTCCGTTTCAAGGAGCGGCTCGAACGGGGGGAGCCCCTGGACGACCTGCTGGTGGAGGCGTTCGCCACCGTGCGCGAGGCGGCGCGGCGGGTGCTGGACATGCGTCCCTTCGATGTCCAGCTGATGGGCGGCATCGTCCTCCATCAGGGGAAGATCGCCGAGATGGCCACCGGTGAGGGGAAGACGCTGGTGGCCACGCTTCCTTCGTATCTGAACGCCCTGGAGGGCAAGGGCGTCCACGTGGTCACCGTCAACGACTACCTGGCCCGCCGCGACGCGCAGTGGATGGGGCAGGTCCACCGCTTCCTCGGGCTGGAGGTGGGCGTCATCCTCCACGACATGGACGCCGCCCAGCGCCAGAGGGCGTACGCGGCGGACATCACGTACGGCACCAACAACGAGTTCGGCTTCGACTACCTGCGGGACAACATGGCGCTCTACCCGCAGGACCGCGTCCAGCGCGGCCTGCACTACGCCATCGTGGACGAGGTCGACTCGATCCTCATCGACGAGGCGCGGACGCCGCTGATCATCTCCGGCATCGGCGAGGATTCGACGGAGCTCTACTACAAGTTCGCCGAGGTCGTCAAAAAGCTGAAGCGGGACGAAGACTACACCTTCGACGAGAAGAACAAGACCATCGCGCCCACGGAGCAGGGCGTGGCCAGGGTGGAGAAGTTGCTCGGGGTGGAGAACCTCTACGACACCTCGAACATGGACCTCTCCCACTACCTGATCAACGCCCTCAAGGCCAAGGAGATGATGCTCCGCGACCGCGACTACGTGGTCAAGGACGGCGAGGTCATCATCGTCGACGAGTTCACCGGCCGCCTCATGTTCGGGCGGCGGTACTCGGACGGTCTCCACCAGGCCATCGAGGCGAAGGAAGGCGTCCCGATCCAGCGGGAGAGCCAGACGCTGGCGACGATCACCTTCCAGAACTACTTCCGCATGTACGACAAGTTGGCGGGCATGACGGGGACCGCCGCCACCGAGGCGGAGGAATTCTCCAAGATCTACAGGCTGGACGTGGTCGTCATCCCCACCAACCTGCCGTTGATCCGCCACGAGTACCCGGACCAGGTCTACAAGACCGAGAACGCCAAGTGGCGGGCGGTGGTCCGCGAGATCAAGGAGATGCACGAGAAGGGCCGTCCGGTGCTGGTGGGCACCACCTCGGTGGAGAAGTCGGAGCGACTCTCGCAGATGCTGAAGCGGGAGGGCGTCCCCCACCAGGTCCTCAACGCCAAGTACCACGAGAAGGAAGCGCAGATCGTGGCGCAGGCGGGCCGGCTGGGCGCCGTCACCGTCGCCACCAACATGGCCGGCCGCGGCACCGACATCCTGCTGGGCGGCAACCCCGACTTCATGGCCCGGGAGGAGCTGGCCCGGCTCGGTTATGCGCCCGAGGTGATCGCCGAGGCGGCGGAGCACGGCCCGGTCACCTCGCCCGAAGTGGCCGAGGCGCGGGAGCTCTACCGGAAGATCTACGCCGAGAAGAAGCGCGAGACCGACGCCGAGCACGAGAGGGTGGTGGCGCTGGGCGGCCTCCACGTGCTCGGCACGGAGCGACACGAGGCCCGGCGCATCGACAACCAGCTGCGCGGCCGCGCCGGCCGGCAGGGCGACCCGGGCTCCTCCCGCTTCTTCGTCTCGCTGGAGGACGACCTGATGCGCCTCTTCGGCGGCGAGACCGTGGCCGGTCTGATGGACCGGCTGGGCGTCGAGGAGGACGAACCGATCGAGCACTCGCTGGTCACGCGCGCCATCGAGAACGCCCAGCGGAAGGTGGAGGCCAAGAACTTCGACGCGCGCAAACAGCTGCTCGAGTACGACGACGTGCTCAACCAGCAGCGCGAGGTGATCTACCGGCAGCGCCGGGAGGTGCTGGAGGCCGAGGACCTCCGCCCCGTCATCGAGCGGATGGTGGAGGAGGTCGTCCAGGAAGCCATCGAGCGCCACGCCCCCGAGCGCGAGGATCCGGAAGACTGGGACCTGGTCGGGCTGGTCCGGGAGCTGGAGGAAGATTTCCTCCCGGCGGGACGGCTGCGGGCCGAGGAGCTGAAGGGGCTGGGACCGGCCGCCCTGCGCGAGGAGATCCTGGACCTCTGCCGCCAGGTCTACGACGAGCGCGAGGCCCGGTACGGGCGCGAGCTGATGGGCGAGCTGGAGCGCTTCGTCATGCTCCGCGTGGTGGACTCCAAGTGGATCGACCACCTGGACGCCATGGACGACCTGCGCGAGGGGATCGGGCTGCGGGCGTACGGCCAGTCCGACCCCCTGGTGGAGTACCGGATGGAGGGCCACCGGATGTTCGAAGAGATGGTCCGCGCCATCCGCGACGACATCGTCCGCTACGTCTACCGGGTCCAGATCCAGCCCGCGCAGCCGCAGCCGGTTCAGCGGCGCGCGGTGGCCATGGCCACCGGTACGTATGGCGCCAGCGACGTCCCGGCCGGCGTGGCGGCGGCCGCGGAAGGCCAGGCGATGGCGGTGGCGGGCTCCCCCGCCCCGGCCGCACCGCTCTCCAGGGCCGAGCGGCGCCGCGCGGCGCGCCATGGCAGCGGCGAGGAGGCGGGGGCGCCGCCGGCGGGCGTCGCCCGGCTGGAGCCGGTGCGGGTGCAGAAGGTGGGACGGAACGATCCCTGCCCCTGCGGCAGCGGCAAGAAGTACAAGTACTGCCATGGCCGCGCCACCGGCTGAGCCGGCGCGCACGGCCGCATCCGCCGCCCCGGTGCGGGGCGAGACGAGAGTCTGCGGGAGGTTGGGAGAAGATGATCGAGGAGCTGCAGGAGCGGCTTGAAAAGGCCCGCCTCGAGGCGGAGCGCATCGGGAGGTCTCTTTGACCTCCCCCGGTTGAACGAAGAGATCGGAAGGCTGGAGACGGAGAGCGCCAAGCCGGAGATCTGGAGCGATCCGGCCCGCGGCCAGCAGCTGATGAAGAAGCTGAGCCGCCTCCGCGAACCGGTGGAGGCGATGCGCGGGGTCGACCGGCTCCTCGACCAGGCCCGGGAGTACCTGGAGATGGCCGAAGAGGCGGCGAGCGAGGCGCCGGAGCTGGCGGGCGACTCGGAGCGCGAGGCGGAGGCCGCGCTGGGGAAGGCGGAGGAGCAGCTCTCCCGGCTCCGCTTCCAGATGCTCTTCTCGGGCGAGTACGACGCCCGGGACGCCCTTCTCTCGCTCCATCCCGGGGCGGGAGGGACCGAGGCCCAGGACTGGGCGGAGATGCTCCTGCGCATGTACATGCGCTGGGCGGAGGCCCACGGCTTCCAGGTGGAGACCCTGGATCTGCAGCCGGGGGACGAGGCGGGGATCAAGAGCGCCACGCTCTCGATCCGCGGTCCGTACGCGTACGGCTACCTCCGCGGCGAGAGGGGGGTCCACCGCCTGGTCCGCATCTCCCCCTTCGACGCCGCCGCTCGCCGCCACACTTCCTTCGCGTCGGTGGACGTGGCACCCCAGGTGGAGGAAGAGAGCGAGGTCGAGATCGACCCGGGCGACCTCCGCATCGACACCTACCGCTCGGGGGGTCACGGCGGGCAGAACGTCAACAAGGTGGAGACGGCGGTCCGCATCGTCCACATCCCCACGGGGATCGTGGTCACCTGCCAGACGGAGCGTTCGCAGCACGCCAACCGGGAGAACGCCATGCGCATCCTGAAGGCCCGGCTGCTGGAGCTCCGGCTGGAGGAGAGGGAGCGGGAGAAGGCGGCCGCCCGCGGCGAGCAGGGCGAGATCGCCTGGGGGAACCAGATCCGCTCCTACGTCTTCCAGCCCTATACGCTGGTCAAGGACCACCGGACGGGGACCGAGGTAGGCAACGTCCAGGCGGTGATGGACGGGGAGATCGACCCGTTCATCGAGGCGCTCCTGGAGTCGGAGGCCCAGCGCCAGGTGCACGAGGCGCTGTGAGGTCCGGCCGGCCCGGGGGAGGGGGGGACGCCGTGAGGCCCCGCCGCCCGGGCGGCGGGGCCTCACGCCTTCGGCTTGCCGAACCCTTGGTCCCTCTCTCCCGGGCCGTCGGGGGAGCTCCCCAGGCGCCGGCTGAGGAAGTGGCCGAGCGCCGGCGCCAGGGCGCCGGCGGCAGCCTGGCCGAGCGCCGACCAGAAGCTGCCGCCCCCGCGGCCGAAGGCGCGGCTGAAGGCGAGCGCGGTCACCATGGTGCCCGCCTGCTCGGCCAGCCGTCTGCCGCCGTGGACGAGGGCGGCGGCGTCATCGGTCACCTGGCGTACGTCGTGGACCGCGTGGAAGACGTCCTCGCGCAGCTGGTCCAGCTCCCCCTGGAGCGAGCGGAGCGCCGCGGCCATGCGGGCCATCAGGATACCCATCGCCACCGCCGCCACGATGGTGGCCAGCGCCATCACCGAGGTGGCCACGGCGATGACGGTGAGGGAGGCCATCTAGAAGGAGCCCCCGGGCTCGGGGCTCTCGTCCGGGGCCCCGGGCAGGTCGTCGCCGTCATGCTCGGCGGACGCCTCCCCGGTTCCCTCCTCCCGCCGCCCCAGGCGGGACCGGGCCGTCTCCCAGGCGGAACCGAGACCGCCCTGGGCGCGCTCGACCCAGTGGCCGGCGGAGGCGGTGATGCCCTGGGCGGATTCGAGAAGACCGCCGCCGGCGCGTGAGAAGGTCTCCGAGGCGCGCTGGCGGACCGCGTCGCGCGTCGCAGCCCCGGAGGCCGGAGCGAGGAGAAGGCCGGCGACGAAGCCGGCTGCCGCCCCCAGCAGAAGGGCGGCGATCGTGCTGCCCGTGCTTTCTCGGCTCATCCTCTCACCTTCCTTGGCCCGCCCGCGGCCGGACGGAGCTGGACCGCGAGAACGAGCGCGGATCAGGCTTGCCACGTTATGGTTGCATTATACCAACCGGCTGGACGAGCCCGGTCGGCAGCCTCGTCGCTGGCCGGCGGGATGGTAAACTAAGGAAGAGAGGGCGGTGGAACAGGGAGCGTCGACGATGGAACGGTTCCGCATCCTTGGCGTCCCGGTGGACGCGGTGACGATGGACGAGGCGGCGGGCCGCATCCTGGGCTGGTGCCGGGAGCCGGGCGGGCGGATGCGCGTGGTCCTGACGCCCAACCCGGAGATGATCATGGCCGCCCAGGCCGACCCTCACCTGCGCCGCTGGCTGGAGGAGGCCGACCTCCTGGCCCCGGACGGCGTCGGCGTCCTCTGGGCGGCAGGGCGGCTGGGTCATCCGCTCCGCGAACGGGTGACCGGGGTCGACCTGCTGGAGCGGCTGCTGGCCGAGGGGGCGGCGGAGGGATTGCGGCTCTTCCTGCTGGGTGGCGCGCCGCAGGTGGCCGAGCAGGCGGCCCGGACCATCGAGCGGCGGTACCCGGGGGTCCGGGTGGTGGGCACGCACCACGGCTATTTCGAGGCGGACGAGGAGAGCTACGTCCTGGATACGATCCGGGCCCTGCAGCCCCAGTTGCTGGTGGCGGGGATGGGAATGGGGCGCGACCCGCGCTGGCTGGTGGCCCACCGCGAGGAGACCGGGGCGGCGGTGGGCATGGGCGTGGGCGGAGCCCTGGACGTGCTGGCGGGCGTCACGCGGCGGGCGCCGGCGTGGATGATCCGGGCCCGGCTGGAATGGCTCTACCGGCTGGTGCGGCAACCTTCTCGATGGCGGCGGCAGCTGGCGCTGCCCCGCTTCGTCCTGGCCGTGGAACGCGCGCGGCGAAGGCGCTAGGCCACTGTGGGGGCCGCATACGCATCTCGGTGGGCGAGGCTCCCTATGGTATGGTGGTCGTGGCGGCTGACCTTGACGGAGGGATTCGGAAGATGGAACGCCGGCTGAGTCACGACTGGGGTCTCTCCGCCCGCATGTTTGTGACGCTCTTCCTCCTGGCAGCGCTCTACCTGGCCTTCGCCCTGATCCTCTGGAACGCGGGCGTCGACTTCGTCACGCTCGTGGTCGTCGTCGGCGGCATGATGGCGCTCCAGTACTTCCTCTCCGACCGCCTGGTGCTCTGGTCGATGGGCGCCCGGGAGGTCACGGAGGCGGAGGCGCCGGAGCTCCACGCCATGGTGGAACGGCTGGCGGCGGCCGCCGACCTGCCCAAGCCGCGGGTGGCGGTGGCTCGCACCGACGTTCCCAACGCCTTCGCCACGGGCCGCAGCCCCAGCCACGCGGTGGTGACCGTCACCACCGGGCTCCTCAACCGCCTGGAGCCGGAGGAGGTGGAGGCGGTCCTCGGGCACGAGCTGACGCACGTGAAGAACCGCGACGTGGCGGTGATCACGTGGGCCAGTTTCTTCGCCACCATCGCCTCCTTCATCGTCCAGCGCTTCTACCTGATCGGCTGGATGGTGGGCGGCCGGGACGACCGGAACAACAACTCGGGAGTCGCCTGGATCGTCGTCTACCTTGCCTCGCTGGTGGTCTGGGTGATCAGCTTCTTCCTGATCCGGGCGCTTTCGCGCTACCGGGAGCTGGCGGCCGACCGGGGCTCGGCCATCCTGACAGGGGCCCCCTCGC
Source organism: Bacillota bacterium (assembly GCA_029961055.1). NCBI lineage: Bacteria > Bacillati > Bacillota > Bacillota bacterium. The sequence goes on along the minus strand of JASBVM010000009.1, from coordinate 182,687 downwards.
GCCTGGCCAGCGCGCTGCAGAAGATCAGCGGGCGGATGCAGATGATCCCCACCCGCGACCTGCGCCAGGCGGAGGCGCTCAACGCCTTCTTCATCGTGCCCGCCCTCAGCGGGGAGGACGTCATGGAGCTCTTCTCCACCCACCCCTCGCTTGAGCGGCGCCTCGAACAGCTGGAGCGGCTCCAGCGGGAGCTGGAGAGCCGGCCGCGCTGAGGCGCGCGGCGGGTGGCCCGCCCAGGCCGGGACACAGGGCGCGGAGGGCGGGGACGACGGGACGGCAGCCTGAGCGGGAGGGGCGCGCGATGGGCTTCCTGGATGCACTCTTCGGCCGCTCGCGACCGACGCGGCCCAAGACGGAGGCGTTCTTCGCCCTTTCCACGGCCCAGGTGACGCTCGAGACCAGCCTGCAATGGAAGAGCGCCGGCCGGGCCGGCGTCTGCTACCGGCCGGTGGAGTCGGGCGACTTCGCGGACGTGGAGAAGGAGCTGGAGGAGCTCCTCCGGTTCAGCTCGGAGGAGTCGCATGCGCGGGTGGAGTTCCAGCACGACGCGTACGGCTACCGCTGGGCGATCCTCACCGATCCCGACTTCGACGACCTGGTGACCACCGTCCACATGGTGGCGGAGACGCTGAAGGAGAAGGGATACGGCAGCCAGCTGCTCTCGGCGGTCTGGCGCTTTCTCACCGAGGAAGGGCGGGGCGCCTACCTCGTCTACAACTACAAGCGGGGGAACTTCTACCCGTTCATCCCGGCCGAGGGAGAGAAGAAACGGAACAACGCGCTGGAGTTGCGCGCCGGGGCGGTGCTGGAGGGCGAGCTCCCCTGGGAGACCGACCCGACGCGCTGGTACGCGCTCTGGGATTGCCCGGTCTGAGCCGCGCCCGTTACCAGGTCAAGGGCGCCCCATCTCTTCTGCGAGAGACGGCGAAGGGCCACGAGGGGCGGCGGGTCTGCGACCCGCCGCCCCTTCGCCCGCGCCCCGGCCAGGCATCAGCGTTCGACCAGGTCCTCGGGGTAGTTGGCCAGGATCTTGCGGGCCTCCTCCAGCGTGGTCTCCGGGGGAGGCAAGATGACGTCGGAGGGCCCCAGGTGGGTGGCCGGCAGGGGCTCTCCCTCCGACCGGATCAGGTTGAGGATCCGCCCGAAGACCTCGCGAAAGGCGGCCTCGTCACCGGCGCGGACCGCCTCGAGAAGGAGGTTGTCCTCCTCGTCGAGGCGGCGGAGCGCCTCGCCCTCCAGGCGGTACTGGTGCTCGGTCTGGATGCGGACGATCACGAGCGGCCGACCTCCTTCTTCAGGCGCTCCAGGTCGCTCTCCACCCGGTTTCCGGCCGCCACCTTGCGGAGCTCGCGGTCGATGTCGTCCGAACCCAGGGGATCCTCCAGCACGCCGCTCTGCGAGAGCTCGTCGATGGCCGCGGCCCGCGCCTTCATCCGCTCCGTCTTCTCCCGGGCGCGGTCGACCGCCAGGCCGACGTCGCTCATCTCCTCCGACAGGCCGCTGAGCGCCTCGCTGATCCGCACCTGCGCCTCCGAGGCGGAGTACTGGGCCTTGATCACTTCCTTCTGGGAGCGGAAGGCCTCGACCTTGGTGCGGAGCTTCACCTCCAGGTCGGTCAGCTTCTGCTGTTCGGCCTCCAGGGAGGCGATCTGCTGATCCAACCCCTCCAGCTGGGCGGTGATGCCGGCCTTCCGCTCGAGCGCGGTGCGCGCCAGGTCTTCGCGGCCGGCGGCCAGCGCCTGCTTCGCCTGGTCCTCCAGCTTCTGGGCGGTCTGGCGGAGCTGGGCCGCCTCCAGCTCGATCCGCTTCTTCGAGGTGACCACTTCGGCCAGGCCTCGCTTCACCTGGCGGAGCTGCTCCAATTGCCTCTCGTACGAGTAGTCGAGCGTCTCCCGCGGATCCTCCGCGGCGTCGAGGAGCTTGTTCACCTTCGCCTTGACCACGGTCGAGATCCTGGACAGGACTCCCACCTTTGCCCCACCTCCAGTGCAGCGCGCGCCGATCGGCTCGCCGCGGGCCCTGCCGTCCGCGCGCTCCGCTTCGGATTATACGGGTTGACGCCCGCGGAACCGCGATGATATGGTTTTTCCCAACTAAATAGCGCCGCAGCCTCTTATCCAGAGTGGCGGAGGGACTGGCCCGATGAAGCCCGGCAACCCGGGGCGGCTCAGGCGGTCGTCGTCGACGACGCCGGGCCGGCCCGCCAAGGGTGCCAACTCCTGCAGGCTTGGCCTGAGAGATGAGAGGAGAGCGCCCTCGCAGCGCCTCTTCTCGGTCTGAGAAGGGGCTTTTTCGTGCCCCTGCGGACTGCGGCGGGAGAGGAGAGGTGAAGTCCGGTGAGCGAGCGCTCGGCGCTCCACTTCGACACGCTGGCGGTTCATGGCGGCTTCCAGGCGGATCCGGCGACGGGGGCGCTGGCCGTCCCCATCTACCAGACCACCTCGTATCTCTTCCAGGACACGGCGCACGCCGCCCGGCTCTTCGCCCTGGAGGAAGCGGGCAACATCTACACGCGCATCATGAACCCCACCGTCGCGGTCCTGGAGGAACGCGTCGCGGCCCTGGAAGGCGGCGTCGGCGCGCTGGCCCTGGCCTCGGGCCAGGCGGCGGAGACGCTGGCGATCCTCAACATCGCCAGGGCGGGCGACGAGATCGTCGCCAGCTCCAACCTCTACGGGGGCACCTTCAACCTGCTGGCCTCCACGCTCCCCCGGTACGGGGTGACCACGCGCTTCGTCGACCCCTCGGACCCCGGGAACTTCCGCGCGGCGATCGGCCCGCGCACGCGGGCCATCTATGCGGAGACGCTGGGCAACCCGCGGCTGGACGTCCTCGACATCGAGGCGGTGGCGCGCATCGCGCACGAGGCGGGGATCCCGCTGATCGTGGACAACACCTTCGCCACCCCGTACCTCTGCCGGCCCTTCGACTGGGGCGCGGACATCGTCGTCCACTCGCTGACCAAGTTCCTCGGCGGCCACGGCAGCTCCATCGGCGGCATCATCGTGGACGGCGGCCGCTTCGACTGGGAGAACGGCAAGTTCCCGGAGCTGAGCGAGCCGGATCCCACCTACCACGGGATCTCCTACACGCGCCAGTTCGGCGCCGCGGCCTACGTCACCAAGGCGCGGACGCAGCTCCTGCGCGACCTGGGGCCGGCCCTCAGCCCCTTCAACGCCTTCCTCATCCTGCAGGGGGTGGAGACGCTGCCGCTCCGCATGGAACGGCACGTGCAGAACGCCCAGACGGTCGCCGCCTGGCTGAGCCGGCGGCCCGAGGTCTCCTGGGTCCGCTACCCCGGCCTTCCGGACGACCCGTACCATGCCCTGGCCGAGAAGTACCTGCCCCGCGGCGCCGGCGCCATCCTCGCCTTCGGCCTGGCCGGCGGGCGGGAGGCGGGAGCCGCCTTCATCGACGCGCTCCGCCTCTTCCGCCACGTGGCCAACGTGGGTGACGCGCGCTCGCTGATCATCCACCCGGCCACCACCACGCACCAGCAGCTGAGCGAGGAGGAGCAGCTCTCCAGCGGCGTCTCGCCGGATCTGGTCCGCGCCTCCATCGGCATCGAGGACGCGCGCGACCTGATCGACGACCTGGACCAGGCGCTCGTGGCCGCCACCCGCCGGACGGCCGGGGCGGCGTGAAGCGGCGGTGACCGCGGTGAGCCCTGTGGTCCTACCGACCCGTGGTTCCGTCACGCTGGGGACGGGCGAACCGGGCGACCCGCCGCTGCAGCTGGACCTGGGCGGCACCCTGGGCCCCTTTCGTCTCCGCTTCGAGAGCTGGGGGCACCTCGCCGCCGACGGCTCCAACGTGGTCCTGATCGAGCACGCGCTGACCGGTGACGCCCACGTCGCCTCCCACGGCGAGGAAGACGTGCCCGGCTGGTGGGAGGGGATGGTCGGCCCGGGCGCTCCCATCGACACGGAGCGCTGGTTCGTCCTGGCCGCCAACGTCCTGGGCGGGTGCCAGGGCTCGACCGGCCCCGCCTCGCCCTCGCCCGACGGCCGGCCTTGGGCGCTCCGCTTCCCCCTGATCACCGTCCGCGACATGGTCCGGGCGGAGGTGCGCCTCCTGGAACGGCTGGGCATCGGGCGCCTGGCCTGCGTCGTCGGCGGGTCGCTGGGCGGCATGCGTGCGCTCACCTGGGCGGTGGAGGCTCCGGAGCGGGTGGAGCGGGCGGTCGCCATCGGCGCGCCGGCGGCGCACTCGGCGACCGCCGTCGCCTGGAGCGCCGCGCAACGGGCGGCGATCATGGCCGATCCCGGGTGGCGGAGCGGCGACTACTACGGCACCGCCGGCCCCGTCCGCGGCCTCTCGGTGGCGCGCCAGGTGGCCATGGTCACCTACCACTCCTGGGGCTCCATGGAGCGGAAGTTCGGCCGGCGCTGGCAGAGGCCGCCCCAGGGCGGCTGGGGCGACCAGATGGCGGTGGAGAGCTACCTCGCCTACCAGGGGGAGAAGCTGGTCGACCGCTTCGACGCCAACTCCTACCTGTACCTGACCCGGGCGATGGACCTCTACGACCTGGGCGAGGCCTGGGGCGGTCTCGAGGCCGCGCTGGCGAGGATCCGGGGGGAGCTCCTGCTGGTGGGCATCGCCAGTGACCGCCTCTACCCGGCCGAGGAGGTCCGGGCCGTCTTCCAGGCGGCACGGCGCGCGGGGGTGCGGGCCAGCTACGTGGAGATGCCCTCGGACGACGGGCACGACGCCTTCCTGACCGACCTGGGGGCGCTGGGGCCGCTGATCTCCGGCTTCCTCGAGCGGGCGATGGCAGCCGCCTAGGGCGAAGGGATGGGGGGCGGCCCCGGCCGGGCCCCCGTCCCGCCTGCCTGCCGGGGGTGACCCCGCCGCCCCGGCGGCCGCGCGCCGGCGCGGCGCAGGCCGGTTCAGCGGAGGATCTTGGAGAGGAAGGCCTGCGCGCGCGGGTGCTGCGGGTGCTGGAAGAAGGCGTCGGGCTCGGCTTCCTCCAGGATCACGCCCTGGTCCATGAAGAGCAGGCGCGTCCCCACGTGGCGGGCGAAGCCCATCTCGTGGCTGACCACCACCATGGTCATCCCGTCCCGCGCCAGCGCCTCCATCACGTCCAGGACTTCGTTGATCATCTCGGGGTCCAGCGCCGAGGTGGGCTCGTCGAAGAGCATCACCTCGGGTTGCATGGCGAGCGCGCGGGCGATGGCCACCCGCTGCTGCTGGCCGCCGGAGAGCTGGGAGGGGTAGGCGGACGCCTTCTCGGCGAGGCCGACGCGCGCCAGCATGGCCATGCCCAGCTCCCGGGCCTCGGCCGGCTTCATGCCGCGGACGCGGATCGGCGCCAGCGTCACGTTCTGCAGCGCCGTCAGGTGCGGGAAGAGGTTGAACGCCTGGAAGACCATCCCCACCCGCTGGCGGACCCGGTCCAGGTCGGTGGCCGGGTCGGTGAGCGAGATGCCGTCGATGCGCACCTCGCCCTCGCTCGGCCGCTCCAGCCCGTTGAGGCAGCGGAGGAAGGTGGACTTCCCCGAGCCGCTCGGTCCGACGATGACGATCACCTCGCGCGGGTCGACCTCCAGGTCGATGCCGCGCAGCACCTCGAAGGCACCGAAGCGCTTACGCAAGTTGCGGACGCTGATCATGGACGCCCAGCCTCCTCTCCACCGCCGAGGCGAAGACCGTGAAGACGGAGGTGAGCAGCAGGTAGAGGAGGGCGACCGGCACCCAGATCTCCAGGTAGCGGAAGGCGTTGCCGGCCGAGACGCTGCCGCGGCTCATCAGCTCCGCCACCCCCAGGACGAAGACCAGCGACGAGTCCTTGGTCAGGGCGATGAACTCGTTGAAGAGAGGGGGCACGGCCACGCGGAAGGCCTGCGGCAGGACCACCAGGCGCATGGCCAGGCCGTAGCTCATGCCCAGGGAGCGGGCAGCCTCCATCTGCCCGTGCGGCACGGAGAGGATGCCGGCCCGGTAGATCTCGGCCACGTAGGCCGAGGAGTTGAGGCCGAGCGCGACGATGCCGTCCACCAGCGGCGGCAGCGGGCGGTAGCCGAAGAGCTGCGGCGCCGCGAAGTGGATGAGCATGATCTGGACCAGGAGCGGCGTCCCGCGGAAGAACGTGATGTAGGCGGCGGCCGGGCGGTTGAGCCAGGCGCGCTGCGAGAGCCGCCCCAAGGCCAGGAAGAGCCCCCAGACGAGGGCGATGCCGATCCCCGCCCCGGAGAGCAGGAGCGTCATCGGTACGCCCTCGACCAGGAAGGGGAGGTACCGGACGACGACGTCCCAGCGGATATCCATCGGCAGCCAGGCTCACTTCGACGACGAGAAGTACTGGTCGTACAGCTTCTGGTAGGTGCCGTCCGCCTTCAGCTTGGCCAGCGCCTGGTTGATCTTGCGGACCAGTTCCGTGTCGTCCTTGCGCATGGCGATGCCGTAGTACTCCACCGTGAACGGCTGCCCGGCGGCGACGACGCCGCGGTTCGGGTTCTCCTTGATGAAGTTGTAGAGCACGGGGGCGTCGATCACCACCGCGTCCACGTCGCCGTTGAGGAGCGCGTTGATGGCGTCGGGTGTCTGCGGGTAGCGCACGATGGTGGTGCCCTTCACCTTCTGGGCGGCGTAGTCGCCGGTGGTGTCGGCCTGGACGCCCACCTTCTTGCCCGCCAGGTCCTGCGGGGTCTTGATCGGGCTGCCCTTCTTGACCCCGATCACCTGGCCGGCGGTGAAGTACGGGTCGGAGAAGGTGACGCTCTGGGCCCGCTCGTCCGTGATGGTCATGGCGGAGATGACCGCGTCCACCTCGCGGTTGTTCAGGGCGGGGATCAGGCCGTCCCACTTGATGTTGTGGACCTGGGCGCCGGCGTAGCCGGCCGCCTTGGCGATCGCGTCGATCAGCTCCATGTCGAAGCCGACGAACTTGCCCGTGGTCGGGTCGACCGACTCGAAGGGCGCATAGGCAACCTCCGAGCCGACCTGGAGGTAGGGTTTGTTGCCGCCGTTGGCGGCGGTGGAGCCGCCGTTGCCGCCCGCGGCGGGCGCCTTTCCCCCGCACCCTGCCGCGGCGAGAACCAGGCTCGCCAGCAGAGCGGGTGCAAGCCACCGGAGCAGGTGGGTCTTGCGAATCATGTCGTCATCTCTCCTCGCGATGATGGTAAGGTTGCGAGCTGCGGCTTCCGGGCTACGCAGTTCGACGGAGAGGCGCCCGTACCTTCCCGGCGTCGGAGCGCCCTAGGACTGCATGATTATACACGCGGCCGTCGCAATGTGCGAACAACACGGCAATCGCCCGGCGAGAACCTGCATGAACATGCATGTGCGGAAGGGGCGCCGGGCCGCAGGAAGCTTGACGCGGACGAAGCGCCCTTCCTACAATGCGAGCAACATCGGATCGGCTGACGACGGCGGTGACGGGAAGAGTAACCGGGCTCGGCGGGCCCGCAGAGAGCCGGTGGAGGGTGCGAACCGGCGGTGCGCCGCCCGGCGAATGGATCCCCGAGCCGGTCCCCGAGCGATCGCACCAGCCGTGGGAGGCGCGCAGCACCCCACGAGCCGGCTGCGGCGGGTAGGCGGACCCGGAGCCCCACCGTTACCAGGGGGCCGGTATTCAGGACCGCCCGGTGCGTCCGGGCGTTCCGCGTACCGGGCCGAGGGGAGTGCCACCCGTGCCGCCCCGCCACGGCGGGGCCGCGCGGGCCGGGGGCTCCCGAAGCTGGGTGGCACAACGGAGGCCAGGCCTTCCGTCCCATGTGGGACGGAAGGCCTTTTTCATTCCGGCCCCGTCCGGCGGAGGCGCGGCGGGCGCGGGGCCGGGCCGGCCTGGGCCGGGAAGGAGGGGATGCGGTTGACGGACCGGGAAGAGCAGCGCTTCCTCGAGCTGGCACGGCGGTACGAGCGGGTGCCGCTCCTGCGGGTGGAGACCAACGACCTGGAGACGCCCATCAGCCTCTACCTGAAGCTGAGGCCGCTGGGCGCCAGCTTCCTCCTGGAGAGCGCGGAGGGCGGGCAGAGCGTGGGCCGCTACTCCTTCATCGGCCTCCGCCCGTACGCCTGGCTGCGCTCGCGGCCGGGCGGGACCGAGGTGGACCGCCGGACCGGGGCGAGGTGGGAGCGCTCCTGGCTCCCGGGGACGCCCTGGGAGGCGCTGCGCAGCGAGCTGCGGCGCGAGCGGGTGGCGCCGGTGGAGGCCGACGTCCGCTTCCGCGGCGGGGCGGTCGGCTATCTGGCCTACGAGGCGGTCCGCCACCTGGAGCCGCGGCTGGAGGAGGTGCTGGGCCCCGGCCGGCTGCGCGAGCCGGAGAGCCCGGCCGCCGCCTGGCCGGAGGCGGAGTTCCAGTTCGCCGAGACGGTCGTCTTCCTCGACCACCTGCTCCACCGGGTCGGCGTGCTCCACCTGGCGCCGGCCGGCCCCTCGCCGCTGGCCGCCTACCACGCGGCGCTGGCGGCGGTGGAGGAGGTGCTGGCCGCCATCCACGGCGGGCTGCCGGCGGAGGGCTGGTCCGCCCCCGCGCAGGGGACGGAGCCGGCCGGCGACCCGGCGGCTCCGGGAGGAAGCCTGCGCGTCCGCGAGGGGACGCCGCGCGCCCGCTTCCTCGAGCAGGTGGAGAGGCTGCGCGGCGCCATCGCCGCGGGGGAGATCTTCCAGGCGGTCCTCTCCCAGCGCTGGGTGCTGGAGGGGGCGCCGGGGGCGCTGGAGGTCTACCGGGCGCTCCGCGCCGTCAACCCCTCGCCGTACCTCTTCCTGATCGACTTCGGGGGGCGGCAGCTGGTCGGCTCCTCCCCCGAGATGCTGGTGCGCGTGGAGGAGGGGCAGGTGAGCACCCGCCCCATCGCGGGGACGCGCCCGCGCGGCGCGACGGCCGAGGAGGAGCGGCGGCTGGAGGAGGAGCTGCTGGCGGACCCCAAGGAGCGAGCCGAGCACGTGATGCTGGTGGACCTGGCGCGGAACGACGTCGGCCGGGTGGCGGAACGGGGGAGCGTCCGGGTCGACCAGCTGATGGGCGTCGAGCGCTACTCGCACGTGATGCACATGGTCAGCTCCGTGCGCGGGCGGCTGCGCCCCGGGCTGGACGCGATCGACGCGCTGGCCGCCTGCTTCCCGGCGGGGACCGTCTCGGGCGCCCCCAAGGTGCGGGCCATCGAGCTCCTGGCCGCCGAGGAAGGCGAGCGTCGCGGCCCCTACGCGGGCGCTGTGGGCTGGGTGGGCTTCGACGGGAACCTGGACACCTGCATCGCCATCCGGACGATCCTCTGCCAGCCCGGGCGGGCGGAGGTCCAGGCGGGTGCCGGCGTCGTCTACGACTCGGTGCCCGAGCGCGAGTGGGAGGAGAGCCGGAACAAGGCGGCGGGCCTGATGCAGGCGCTGGCGGAGGCCCGGGAGCGCGCCGCCGCCGGCGCCTCCCGGGACGTGGCGCCGGCCGCGCCGGGAAGGCAGGTGGGCAGCCGGTGATCCTGGTGGTGGACAACTACGACTCCTTCACCTACAACCTCGTCCAGGCGCTGGAGGTCGTGAGCGGGGGGGAGACGGTGGAGGTGGTCCGCAACGACACCGCCTCCGTCGAGCAGATCGCGCGCATGCAGCCGCGCGGCATCGTCCTCTCCCCGGGTCCCGGACGGCCCGAGAAGGCGGGCATCTGCGTCGACCTGGTGCGGGAGCTGGCGCCGCGCATCCCCATCCTGGGCATCTGCCTGGGCCACCAGGCCATCGGGGTCGCCTTCGGTGCCCGGGTCGTCCCCGCTCCGGTGCCGGTCCACGGGAAGACCTCGCCCATCCGGCCGCGGGCGGAGGCGGGCTCGCCGCTCTACCGGGGGCTTCCTGACCCCTTCGAAGCGACGCGCTACCACTCGCTGGTGGTGGATCCCGGGCGCGGGGGGGAACCCGCGCCGGAGCTGGTGGTGACGGCGGTGACCGGCTCCGGCTCCGGCCCCGGCGGGGAGCTCGTGATGGGGGTCCGCCACAAGAAATTTGCTTGCGAAGGCGTCCAGTTCCATCCCGAGTCGGTCCTGACGCCTGCCGGGCCGAGGCTCCTGGCCAACTGGGTGGCGAGCCTCGCCTCCCCGTGAAACTTTCACAACATGGCAAGCGATTTCACAATGGTACGACTTACAATTCTGCCGACGCATTGATAGAATCAATTCGGAATAGATACGCGATTCCGCAACGCAAAACGAACTGCTGCCGAGCAAAACGGTGACCGGGTCCCCACCGCCGGGAGAGTGTGAGGGCCCGGCGGGGGGGATGAGACGGTGGAACGCCGAGATCTGGTCTGGCAGGTCGGCGGCGCCCAGGGCGAGGGGATCGAGTCGGCCGGGGCGCTCTTCCTCCAGATCATGCACGAGGAAGGCTACTACGTCGCGTCGCACCGGCACTTCATGAGCCTGATCAAGGGCGGCCACACGCACTACCAGGTGCGCGTCGGCTCCCGGCCGCTCCTGACGCCCGGGGACCGGGTCGACATCCTGGTCGCCTTCGACCAACTCTCCATCGAACACGACGCCGACAAGCTGCACGAGGGCTCGCTGGTCCTGGCCAACGCGGCCAAGAAGCCGCACCTCCCGGAGGGGAGCCCGGGACGGTTGCTGCCGGTCGACTTCCTGGCGCTGGCCAAGCAGGCGGGCGGCGCCATCATGGCCAACACGGTGGCGCTGGGCGCCACCGGCGCGCTGCTGGGCTGGGGCGAGGAGGCGCTGGACGAGTACTTCACCAGCCGCTTCGGCCGCAAGGGCGACGAGGTGGTGGAGCAGAACCGGAACGCCTACCGGCTGGGGTGGGAGGCCGTCCACAAGCTGGGGATCCCGCCGCTCGCCATGCCGGAGAAGCCGGCCCCCGGGCGGCGCGTCCTCCTCCAGGGCGACGAGGCGATGGGCTGGGGGTCGTTGGAGGCGGGCAGCAGGCTCTTCTTCGCCTACCCCATCACGCCCGCCAGCGAGATCCTCCAGTGGCTGGCCAAGTGGCTGCCCAAGGTGGGCGGCGCGGTGGTCCAGGCCGAGGACGAGATCGCCGCGGTCAACTACGCCATCGGCGCCAACCTGGCCGGGCAGCGCGCCTGGACGGCGACCTCCGGCCCGGGCTTCTCCCTGATGCAGGAAGGGATCGCCATCGCGGCCATGACGGAGACGCCGGTGGTGATCGTCGACGCCCAGCGCGGCGGCCCGGCCACCGGACTGCCCACGCGCCCGGAGCAGAGCGACCTGAACGAGATCCTCTACGGCTCGCACGGAGACCAGCCGCGCATCGTCATCAGCCCGGCCACCACGGCCGACGCCTTCTGGGCGATCCAGGCGGCCTTCAACGCGGCGGAGAAGTACCAGTGCCCGGTCATCGTGGCCGCCGACCTCAATCTGGCCCTGGACGTGCGCAACGTGGACCTGGAGGAGCTGCGGCGCATCCCCGTCGAGCGCGGGCAGCTCGACCTGGAGCCGGGCGCCTTCGCGCCGCACACCTACCCGCGCTTCCAGCTGACCGACACCGGGGTCTCGCCACGGGTGCTGCCCGGGGTGCCGGGCAAGACCACGGCGGCGGTGGGCGACGAGCACACGGTGGAGGGTCACATCACCGAGGACGCGGAGCCGCGCGTGGCCCAGATGACCAAGCGGCTCAAGAAGATGGAGACGGCCGCCGCCGACCCCGAGCTGACGAGGGAGGCGCTCTGGACCAGCGGGCCCGAGGACGCCGATCTGGTCCTGGTCGGCTTCGCCGGCACCTACGGTCCCATCGAGGAGGCGCGCCAGCTGCTCGAGGCGGAAGGGGTCCCGGCCCGCCACGTCCACCTGCGCGTCCTGCGCCCCTTCCCCACCCGGGCGCTGGCGGCCGAGCTGGAGGGCAAGAAGGTGCTGGTCGTGGAGCAGAACGCCACCGGGCAGCTGGCGGGCGAGCTGCGCCGGCAGCTGGGTTCCGACGGCTTCCACTCCTGCCTGAAGTTCGACGGCAACCCCTTCACCACCGCCGAGGTTCTGGCCTCGGTCAGGGAGGTGCTCGCACGATGAGCGTGACGGAAGCGAGGAAGGTGACCCTGAACGACTACCGCGCCGAGACGCCCACCTGGTGCCCCGGGTGCGGCGACTTCGGAGTGCTCCGCGGCCTCCAGCGGGCGCTGGTCGACCTCCAGATCGAGCCGCACCGCGTCCTGGTGGTCAGCGGCATCGGCTGCTCGGGCAAGCTCTCCAGCTACATCGGCACCTACGGCTTCCACGGCCTGCACGGCCGGACCCTGCCGGTCGCCCAGGCGGCCAAGCTGGCCAACCCGGAGCTGACCGTCATCGCCGTCGGCGGCGACGGCGACGGCTACGGCATCGGCGTGGGCCACCTGGTCCATGCCATCCGCCGGAACGTGGACGTCACCTACGTGGTCATGAACAACGACGTCTACGGCCTGACGGTGGGCCAGACGGCGCCCACCACGCCGCTGGGCCGGGTGACGCGCTCCTCGCCCTTCGGCAGTTCCGACTACCCGCTCTCGCCGCTGGGCATGGCCCTGGGTCTCGGCGCCTCCTTCGTGGCGCAGGGCTTCTCGGGCCACATCGACCACCTGGCGGTCATCCTGCGCGCCGCCATCCAGCACAGGGGCTTCTCCCTGGTCAACGTCTTCAGCCCCTGCGTCACCTTCAACGAGGAGTACGGCTACGACTACCTGCGCCAGCGGCTGGTGGACGTGGACGCCGACCCCTCCTACCGCAGGCTGGACCGGGCCACGGCCGCGGCCAAGCTGGCCGAGACCGGCGGTCTCGTGGAAGGGATCCTCTTCGAGGATCCGGAGCGGGTCGCCTACGACGAGCTGCTGCCGCAGTTCGCGCACGAGCCGCTCACCCGCCGGGTGGCGCCGTTGAAGGAGGACGAGCGGCAGTCGATCCTGGAGGCCTTCAGCCTCACCGGGGAATAGGGCCGCGTGGAAAGAGGAGGGGGCCATACCCGCATGGGTATGGCCCCCTGGGTGTCGGGCGACCGGCGGGCGGAGCGACCGGGAGCGGTCTACTTCCCTACTTCCAGTCGACGCGGGCGACCGCGCGCCCGCGCAGCCGCTTCTCCACCTCGATGGCGACCAGGGTTCCCTGCGCCGCCGAGATGACGGCCTGCTTCACCTCGGAGCAGAGCAGATCGCCCACCGCGTAGACGCCCTCCACGCTGGTCTCGAAGTGCTCGTCCACGTCGACGCAGCCCTCGGGCTTGAGGCGGACGGCGCCGCCCAGGAAGTCGGTCACCGGCTTGTTCCCCTGCAGATAGATGAAGGCCGCGGACGCCTCGACGACGCTCTCGCTCCCTTGGGGCGTCCGCACGCGCAGGCCGGTCAGACGCAGGCCGTCGCCCTCGACCGCCAGCAGGCGGTAGCCGTAGAGGATGCGGACGTTGGGCGCACCCTCCAGCTGCTCCACCAGGCTGACCGCCGCCTTCAGCTCGCGGCCGGGCACCAGGAAGAGGAGCTCCGAGGCGAAGGTGGCGGCGAAGAGCGCCTCCTCCACCGCTTCGTCGGAGCTGCCCACCACCGCGATCCGCTGGCCGCGGAAGAAGGCGGCGTCGCAGGTGGCGCAGTAGGAGACACCCCGGCCCACGTACTCGTCCTCGCCGGGCACCCTCCGCGCCCGCCCCATGGCGCCGGTGGCCAGGATGACGGCCCGCGCCCGGTAGTCGCCGTCGGACGTGTAGACGACCTTGGGGTCGCCGGAGAAGTCGACGCCGATCACCTGCGCCTGGACGAACTTGGCCCCGAAGGAGGTGGCCTGGCGCCGGATGGCCTCGACGATCTCCGGGCCTGTCGCGCCGGGCAGGCCCGGATAGTTCTCCACCCGCCCCGTCATGCCCAGGGCGCCGCTGCTCAGCCCCTTGTCGACGACGACCACGTCCAGCTGCGCGCGCGCCGCATAGAGGGCCGCGGTAGCCCCCGCCGGGCCGCCGCCGGCGATGACGAGATCGCTCTGGTGGAACAGGGGTCCCAGCATGCCCATCAACCTCACCTCCTCGGGGATGATACCCCTAGGGGTATAGTAGCAGCGGCGTCAAGCCCCGGTGCAGCCCGGGAAGAGAGCCGCCCCGGCCGCGCCAACGGCCGGGGCGGTCCTCCCCGTCGGGCGGGCACGGCTTGGGCTCTCAGGCCGAGCGGTAGCCCAGCTTGGCCGAGAGGTCGGCGGCGGCGGCCCGGATGGCGTTGGCCAGGGTGGGCAGCCGCTCGTCATGGAAGCGCGTGACCGGTCCGGTGACGCTGAGCGCCGCCACCGGCCGCCCCTTGTCGTCCAGGACGGGCGCGGCCACGCAGCGGACACCCACCTCGATCTCCTCGTTGTCCAGGGCGTAGCCCTGCTCCCGGATCTTCGCCAGCTCCTCCATCAGCGCAGCCCGCTGGGTGATGGTGTGCGGGGTGTAGGCGGGCAGGCCGTGCTCGGCGATGATGGCGTCCACCTCTTCCTCGGTGAGACGGCTCAGGATCGCCTTGCCGGCGCCGGTGCAGTGGGCGGGGACGCGGCGACCGATGCCCGCGTGCATCCCCAGCAGACCCGGCGATTCGACCTGGTCGATGTAGGTCACCTCGCCGCGCTCGAGGATGGCCAGGTTGGCCGTCTCGCCCGTCAGCGACATGAGCGCGCGGAGCAGGCCGGGCGCCAGCTTCCTCAGCTCGCTGGGCAGGCGGAAGGCGCTCCCCACCTCGAACGCCTTGAGGCCGATCCGGTAGCGGCCGGTCTCCTCGTCGTGGGTGACGAAGCCGTGGCTGACCAGCGTGCTCAGCAGCCGGTACGTGGTGCTCGGGTGGAGCTGGGCGCGGTTGGCCGCCTCCACCAGCCCGAGCCCGTTCTCCTCCTGCGAGAGCGTCTCCAAAAGCGTCAGGGCCCGGTCCAGAACCTGGACGTGCGGGCTCTCCCGGGGCGTGGAACCGGGTCGACGCGTGCGCGGTCTCGGCATGGATGGTCCCCTCTTCCTCGCGTTCCGGGGCTGTGTGCGACCCCGCTCCGTCTGGAGTCAGCCCGATTGTTGCACAAAGTGAAAATAGCTGCAATTCCACCCCGGGGGGAAGGTCCGTCACGCCGCGGCTGCGGAGGGATCGTCCCCGGCGGGGAGAAAGACGGAGCATGTCCCGTTTCAAGTTCGTGCATGCCGCCGACCTCCACCTGGACAGCGGCCTGACCGGTCTCGAGGAAGTGGCGCCGGAGATGGCGCGGGCGGTGCGGGAGGCGTCGCTCGGCGCCCTGGACCGGATCGTCCGCCTCTGCATCGAGGAGGAGGCCAGCTTCCTGGTGCTGGCGGGCGACGTCTGGGACGAGGCGGACCGGAGCCTGCTGGCGGCCAACCGGCTGCGCGACGGGCTGGCGGAGCTGGCGCGGCACGGCATCCCCAGCTTCATCGCCTCCGGCAACCACGACCACGACGGCGGCTGGCGGCCGCGGCTGGCCTGGCCGGGGGAGGTCCACTTCTTCCCGTCCGGCCGCCCGGCCTCCTTCCCGGTGACGCGCGGGGGCCGGGAGCTGGCTCGGGTCTGGGGGATCGGCTACCCGCGGCGGGAGGTGCGCGACAACCTGGCCCGCCTCTTCCGCCGGGACGCGGAGACGCCCTACGCGGTGGCGGTCCTCCACGCCAACGTGGGCGGTCAGCCCGGCCACGACGCCTACGCTCCCGCCAGCCTGGAGGAGCTCCTGCAGGGGGGCTTCGACTACTGGGCGCTGGGCCACGTCCACACCCGGCTGGAGCTGCGCGTCTCGTCGCCGGCGGTGGTCTACCCCGGAAACACCCAGGGGCGGAACCCGCGCGAGGTCGGCCCGAGGGGCTGCTACCTGGTGGAGGTGGACGGCCGCGAGAGCCGCCTCCGCTTCGTTCCCACCCACGGCGTCGAGTGGCGCCGGCTGGAGGTCCCCATCGACGGGATGGAGGACGAGGAGTCGCTGCAGGAGGCGCTGGCCGAGGCGGTCGAGGAGGCGGCGGCCGAGCTGGCCCGGGAGGGGCGCGGCCTGATCGCGCTCCTCCGGCTGACCGGCCGCGGGCCGCTGGACGCGACGCTGCGACGGCCCCGCGTCATGGAGGAGCT
This sequence comes from Bacillota bacterium, assembly GCA_029961055.1. Classification (NCBI taxonomy): domain Bacteria; kingdom Bacillati; phylum Bacillota; species Bacillota bacterium. The sequence continues at coordinate 166,713 of JASBVM010000009.1, read as the reverse complement.
CCTGGCGGTCCTCCGCCAGCGGGTGGAGGGGCGGCGCCCACCGGTCTGGGTGGGACGGCTGGAGCGGGAGACGCGCCCGCCGCGGCCGGTGGAGGCGCTGGCCGAGGAGCCTTCCCTGGAGGGGGAGATGGCGCGCCAGGTGCGGGAGGCGCTGGCCGGCGGCGCCGTCCTGGACCGCTTCCGCGGAGCCTTGCAGGAGCTGTACGGCCAGCGCGGGGTGGAGGGCCGCCTGGTCCCGCCGGAGGAGACGGAGCTGCGGTCGGAGCTCCTGGAGGCGCTGGCGCTGGCGCTGGACCTGATGGACGACGAACGGCAGCAGCGCGGGGGTGGTTCCCGGTGACGGAGCGGGAGGGCGCGGCACCGGACGGGTCGGGTGGCCGGAGCGGCTGGAGCGGTTGGGGCTTCCGGCTCCGGAGACTGAGCGTCCAGCGCTTCGCCGCGCTGCGCGACGTCCGCCTGGACCACCTGGGCCCGGGGCTGACGCTCCTCCTGGGCCCCAACGAGGCCGGGAAGAGCACGCTTCTCGCCTTCTGGGTGGATATGCTCTACGACCTTCCTGCCGCCTCCCGGAGCAGCCAGGCGGTCGACCCCTATCGCCCGCAGCCCGGGGAAGAGTGGGGCGGCGAGGTGGAGCTGGAGAGCGCCGCCGGCCCGATCCGGCTGCGCCGTCTCTTCCATGAGGGGAGGCGGCGCGCCGGGCGGCTCTGGCTGGAGCGGGACGGGAGCAGCTGGGAGGGGGAGGCGGCGGAGGCGGAGCTGGAGCGCCTGCTCGGCCAGGTGGCGCGGAGCGACTACACCACCGTCTTCGCCTTCTCCCTGGCGGAGCTGGAGGCCCTCCGCCGGCTCGACCAGGGCGAGGTGGGGAAGCGCATCTACAGCGCGGGCTTCGGGGCGGCCGAGGTGCCCGCCGTGGAGGACGAGCTGGAGCGGCGGCGAGGCGAACTCTGGAAACCCAGGGCGCGGAAGGGACCCGAGCTCAACCAGCTGCTCCAGCTGCTGGTCGACAAGGAGCGCGAGCTGGAGTCGGCGCGGCACGCGCTGGGGGAGCTGGAGCCGCTGCGCGCCGAGCAGCGCCGGGCCGAGGAAGAGGTCGCGCGGCTCGAGCCCCTACAGGCGGAGGCGGAGCGGCAGGCGCGGCGCCTCCGGCGCCTGCGGGAGCTCCGGCCGGACTGGCAGAGATGGCGCGTCCTGCGCGGCGAGGTGGAGGCGGGGCGCCGCTGGGCGACCTTTCCGGCGGAGGCGACCGAGCGGTCGGAGGAGCTGGAGGAGCGGCTCCGCCGCCTGGAGGAGCAGAGGCGGCAGCTGCGCCGGGAGGTCTCCGGCGAGGAGGCGATCCTGGACGAGCCCCTGCCCGTCGCGCTCCTGGAGGCGGCCGCCCAGGTGGAGGCGCTGCTCCGGGAGCTCCCCGACCAGCAACGGCGGGCGGCCGCTCTCGCCGAGAAGGAGCAGCGCCTGCACGACGCGGAGGCGGAGCTGGAGGCGGCGGCCCGCCGCCTGCGCCTCGACCCGGACGCGCTTCCGGCGCTCGTGGAGCGCTGGGGCGAGACCGGCCTGCCCGAGGCGGAGGGCCAGGAGCTGGCCGCCAGGGCGATGGAGGCCCGGAAGCACGCGCTGCTGGCCCGGAGCCGGTGGGAGGAGCAGGAGCTCGGCGGCGCCGAGGCGGCGGTCTCCGCACCGGATCCCGGGGAGGCCGGGGGCGCCGGCGCCCGCGGCCGGCGCCGGGGCGCGGTCGTTGTGGGCCTCGGGCTGGCCGGCTTCCTGGCGCTGGGCGCGGCGCTCCTCCACGGGCCCGCCTGGGCGGGCTGGCTTGGACTCCTGGCCGTCGGCGGCGCCCTCGCCCTGGCCCTCGCGCCCGCCCGGGGCGGCACGGCCGCGGTCCGCGAGGAGGTGGAGCGGGCACGGCTCCTCTGGGAGAGCGAGCGCCGGCGGCTGGCGCAGGCGAGGGAGGCGGCGGAACGGGAGGAGGCGGAGGCACGCGGGCGCCTGGTCGCCTGGTGCCGGCGCCACGGTCTCCCCACCGGGCTGGCGCCGGAAGAGCTGGCCGGCTGGCTGGCGGAGGCGCGCCGGCTCCCGCAGCTGCTGGCAGGCCGGGAACGACTCGAGCGGGAGCTGGCGGAGCTCCGGTCGCAGTCGGACGCCTTCGCCGCGCGGCTGGGAGAGCAGGCCGGGCGGCTCGGCGTGGAGGCGGACCCGGACCGGCTCCGGGAGCGGCTCGAGGCGGCCCGCCGGCAGCAGGAGCGGCGGCGGCAGGCGGCCGAGAGCCTGCGCCGGCTGCGCGATCGCGAGAAGGAGCTGGCGGTGGAGTCGGCCGAGGCGGAGGGTCTCCTGCGGAGCCTTCTCGAGAAGGCGGGCGTGGGGGAGGTCGCGGAGCTGCCCGAGGCGGCCGCCCAGGCGGAGCGCTGGCGGAGGCAGGGAGCGGAGCTCCAGGATCTGGAGAGCCGCCTCCGGGCGGCCGCGCTGGAGCTCTGGCCCGAGCCCGCCGATCCCCTGGCGGAACTGGACCGCCGCCTGGCCGCCACCGATCCGGAGGCGCTGGAGCAGGAGCAGGGGAAAGCCGAGGCCGAGGCGGCGGAGGTCCGCGAGCGCATCGCCCGGGCGCACCAGCGGCTGGGCGAGTTGCGGGTCCGGATCGAGCAGCTGGAGAGGAGCCGGCGCGTGGCCGAGCTGGGCGACGAGGCGGCCCGCCTCCGCGCCCGCTTGGAGGCGCGGGCAGCCGAGTGGCGGCGGCTCACCCTGGCGCTGGAGATCCTGCGGGCGGCCCGCGAGAGGTTCGAGCAGGAGCGCCAACCGGCCGTCGTGCAGAGCGCCTCGCGCCTCTTCGTCCACTTCACCGGCGGGCGCTACGAGCGCGTGACAGTCGGCCTGGGGGAGCAGCGTCCGCGCCTCGTCCCGCGCGGGGCGGGGGCGGCGCCTCTGGAACCCTGGCAGCTCAGCCGGGGCACCCAGGAGCAGCTCTACCTGGCCATGCGCCTGGCTTACATCGAGGAAGTCCGGCGCAACGGCGGCAGCCTCCCCGTGGTCATCGACGACGCGCTGGCCGACTTCGACCCCGCCCGGCTGAGGGCCGCCCTGCGCGCCCTGGGCGAGTTCGCCCGCGGCCACCAGGTGCTCCTCTTCACCTGCCACCCGCACGTGGTGGACGCGGCCCGCCGGGAGGTGCCGGACGCGCACGTGCTGGAGCTCCCCTGATCGCTCCGCCTCCCCGCCGGCTGCGCTATGCTGAGCGACGGTGCAGCGCGCGGCGAGGAAGGGGGCGCGGAGCGACGCATCCGAGTGGACCGACGGCCGGTGGCGAGGGGCCTGCGACCACCCGGGCGGAGCCGGTGGAGATCCTGGCCATCGGGCCGCACCCGGACGACATCGAGCTGGGCACCGCCGGGCTCCTGGCCCTGGAGCGGCGGCGCGGCCACTCCATCGGCCTCATCGACCTGAGCCGCGGCGAGATGGGAAGCCGCGGGAACGCGGAGATCCGGGCCCGGGAGGCGACCGAGGCGGCCCGCCGGCTGGGGGCCCGCTTCCGGCTCAACCTGGGCCTGCCCGACACCCGCATCCAGGACGACCCGGCGGCGGCACGACGCCTCGCCGTCTGGATCCGGCAGGCCCGGCCGGCGCTGGTGCTGGCGCCCTACCCGGTCGACCGGCACCCGGACCACGCCGCGGCGGGTCTGCTCGTCCAGCGGGCGGTCCTCTACGCCGGGCTCCGCCGCCTCGACCTGGAGGAAGCCCACCACGTGGTCCGCACCCTCCTCTTCTACCCCATCAACGAGCTGGTCGAGCGCCCCAGCTTCTGCGTCGACGTGACGGAGGTCTGGGAGGAGAAGGTGGCGGCGCTGGAGGCGCACGCCTCCCAGGTCGGCGAGACCGGGTTGGAGATCGACAGGAGGTTCTTCGGCCACGGGGGCTTCCTCGAGGCCATGGAGGGGCGCGCGGTCCAGTACGGGCGGATGATCGGCGCCCGCTACGCCGAGGCCTACCTCACCCGCGACCCCCTGCGCCTGGAGGATCCGCTGGCCTTCTTTTCGTCTTGACGCTGCTTCTGTGATACGGGAATCATGGGTCGACCCGGCGTCCGAGGAGTGAACAGAGACGGGAACGGAAGCAAGGCGCAGGTTCAACTGGTTCGACGTTCTGGTGGTCGCCGTCATCGTCCTCGGCGCGGCTGCGCTCGTCTGGCAGAAGGGCGTGGGGCAGGCGCGGCCGGTCTCCGCGCAGACGGTGGAGGTGACCGTCCTGGTCAGCAACCTGCGGCCGCCTTCGGTCAACGCCATCCGGCAGGGGCAGACCGTCTACGACGCCAAGGGCGTGGAGCCGCTGGGCACCATCGTGAGCAAGAGCGTGGCGCCCACGCCGCAGCAGGTGGCGCTGCCCGACGGCCGCCTGATCGTGGCGCCGTCGCCGCTGTACAGCGACGTCACCCTGGTCCTGCGCGGACCCGGCTCGGTCAGCCCCAACCGGATCCTGCTGGCCGGGCAGGAGGTCCGCATCGGCTCCAGCCTCAGCATGGAGACGCGGGACTGGGCGACCACCGGCGTCGTCGTCGAGGTGCGACCGGTCAAGTGATCGAAGGAAGTGCTTCCTAGTGGCGGGAACCGTCGCGCGAACGGCCGAGACCCGGCCCCGGAGCGCGCTTCTTCGCGGGCTGACGCTGGATCTGGACGGGCGCCCGGCTTGGCGTCGCAGCCGGAGCGGGCGGCTCCTGACCGGATGGGAAGCCTGGCTGGCGGCCCGGTTGCGCGGGCCGCTGGGCGCCCTGGACGCGCAGGTGGAATCCAGCCGCACCGGCGGTTGGCTGCTGGACGCGCTGGCCAGGCTGGGGGGCAACGCGCCGGCCGGCCTCCTGGCCGTGATCGTGGCGCTCCTCCCGTGGGTGCCGGAACCGCTGGACGCCGCCCTCCTCCTTCTCGACCTGCTCCTGCTCGGCATGGAGGCGGCCCGCGGCCGGGTGAGGCTGCGCGGCGCACCGCTGGACACGGTGGTCCTCCTCTTCGCCTGGGTGGCGGTCGTCGGAGCGGTCACCTCGGTGCACCCGGCCGGCAGCATCTACACCCTGGGCCAGTACGCCGTCTACCTCACCGCCTACGTCCTCGCCTCGCGGCTCCTGGGCGACGTGCGCGCGGTGCGGGCCTTCTGGCTGGCGGCGCTGGCCTCCGGGGCCCTGGCCGGCCTGGACGGCGTCTACCAGTACTTCACGCTGCGCGGGGTGCCGCAGGCCTGGATCGACGTGGAGACTTCCCCGGGGATCCGCGCCCGGGTCTACGCGGCGCTGGAGAACCCCAACGTCTACGCCCAGTACATGGTGCTCCTGCTCACCACGGCCCTCGCCCTGCTGGTCTCCGGCCGGATGCGGGAGCGGATGCGAGGGCGGGACTGGTGGTGGCTGGCGGGCGGAACGGTGCTGATGCTGGTGGGGCTGGTGCTCAGCTTCTCCCGCGGCGGGTGGCTCTCGTTCGCCGTGGCGGTGGTGATCCTGCTCCTGCTGCTCCAGCCCCGTTGGCTCCTCTACGGTACCGCTGCGGGCGTCCTCGCCCTGCTGGCGGTGACGCCGCTGCGCGACCGCTTTTTCTCCTCCTTCACCCTGGCCGACAGTTCCAACTCTTTCCGGATCTACATCTGGACGGGCGTCCTGCAGATGATCAAGGCCTACTGGCTCTTTGGCGCGGGGCTGGGGCTGCGGACGTTCCAGTGGGTCTACCCGCACTGGATGATCACCGGCATCGTCGCCCTCTCCAGCCACAACCAGTACCTGGAGATCGCCGCGGAGCTGGGCCTGGTCGGGCTGATCGCCTACCTGGCCCTGGGCCTGCGCACCTTCCAGGTGGCATGGAACGCCTGGCGGTTCTGGAGCCGGCGCGACGCCTGGATGGCGGCCGCCGCGGTGGGCGCCATGACGGCCGTCGTGGGCAACATGGTCCACGGCTTCGTGGACACCAGCTGGTACAGCCCGCGGGTGATCATGCTCTTCTGGTTGATCACCGGCGCGGCCGGCGCCCTGCGCGCCGCGGTGGAGGGACCGGAGGCGCCGGGCGAGGACCGGGAGGAGCCTGCGCCCGGCCTGCGGCGGGCGGGGGCCTGGGCGGGGCGGGGAGAGGCATGAAGATCCTGGTCCTGCGCCTCTTCTACATCGGGGATGTGGTCTTCACCGGCCCGGCGCTCCGCCTCCTGCGCAGGCGGCTGCCGGGCGCCCGGATCGACCTGCTGGTCCAGCGCTGGACGGCGCCTGTCGCCGAGCGCCTGCCCGGCGTCGACCGGGTGCTCACCTACGAGCCCGGCGGCGCCCACCGCGGGCCGGCCGGCCTGCTCCGGCTCGTGCGCCGCCTGCGCGCCGAGCGCTACGACGCCGTGCTCGACCTGCACGGAAACCTGAAGGCCCACTTCCTGGGCTGGGCCTCCGGCGCGCCGGTCCGGGCCGGCTTCTCCACCGGCCGCGGCGGCTGGCTCCTGACCCACCGCGTCCCCTTCCGCGAGGACCGGCCCATCGTCGACCTGCTGGCGGGGACGGCGGAGGTGGCGGTGGAGGCGCTGGAGGGCCGCCTGCGGCCGGGCTGGCAGACGCTGCCGGAGGATCCCGGTGGCGCGCCCGGGGAGCGGCGCCTGTCGATCCGCCTCGACCGGGAGGAGCGGGCGGCGGCCCGGCGCACCCTGGCGGAGCGGCTCCGGCCGGGCGGCCCGGTCGTCCTTCTCCAGCTGGGCGCCAACTGGCCTTCCAAGCGCTGGCCGGTGGAGCGCTGGGCCGGACTGGCCCGCCTCCTGATGGAGCGGCTGGACGCGCGCATCCTGTTGACCGGCGGGCCGGCGGAGGAAGCGGTCCAGCGCGAGGTGCTGCGGCTTCTCGGGCAGCCGCCGGAGGCGCCGGCCACGCCCGTCCGGGAGGGCGGGGGCGGGGTGGAGGAGGCGGGGAGGGTCCGCGTCCTGCCGCTGGCCGGCCGGACCTCGCTGCGGGAGACGGCCGCGCTGGCGGCCGAGTCGGACCTGGTGATCGCGCCCGACACCGGGGTGCTCTACCTGGCCAGCGCCGTGGGCGCTCGGGTGGTCGGGCTCTACGGCCCGACCGATCCCGACCGGCTGGGCCCGCTGGGCGAACGCGGCCGGGCGCTGGCCACGCGCCCTTCCTGCTGGCCGTGCTGGAGCGTCGACTGCCCGCTGGGCCGGAACCGCTGCCTCGCCGACCTGGAGGAAGCCCAGGTGGCGGAGGAGGCGGCGACGCTGCTCGCGACTCCCTCCGCGCTCCGCAACCGGGGCGCGGGACCGGGGGGTGGCGCCTGATCGGCCGGATCGTCGATGCGGAGAGCCTTCTCGAGCTGGTGGCGGAGGCGCGGCGCCAGGGAAAGCGCCTCGTCTTCACCAACGGCTGCTTCGACCTGCTCCACAGCGGCCATGTCCGCTACCTGGCGGGGGCGCGGGCGCTGGGCGACCTGCTGGCGGTGGGCCTGAACAGCGACGCCAGCGTCCGCCGCCTGAAGGGCCCGCTGCGGCCCTTCGTCCCCCAGCAGGAGCGGGCGGAGGTGCTGGCCGCCCTGGCCTCCGTCGACTACGTGGTCCTCTTCGAGGAAGCCAGCCCCGCGCGGCTGATCGCGGCGCTCCGGCCGGAGGTCTACGCCAAGGGCGGCGACTACGCCCGGCGGGCCCTGCCCGAGCGGCCGCTGGTGGAGGCGTATGGCGGCCAGGTGGTCCTCCTGCCGGAGGCGGAGGGGCGGAGCACCACCGCGCTGGCGGAGCGCGTGGCGGCGCGCCTGGGCGGGGAGCGGGCGCGGGAGCGCTTCCTGGCAGCCTGGAGGCGGCAGCGCGGGGAGTTCGCACGGATGGCGGGCTCCCGGCCGGAGGTGGAGGCGGGTCCGGCCGCAAGGGCACTGCTGGCCGAGGAGAGCGAGCTCTTCCGGGTCCTGGGACGGGAGGGAGGCGCGCAGGAGCCGGCCGGGCTGGCGCCGGCGGGCGGGGAGACCTCCGGTACCGGGATCGAGGCGCTCCTGGCGGCGCTCCGCGCCTGGGACGAGCGGCTGGAAGCGGCGCTGGAGCGGCTGCCGGCGGGCGCGTGGCTGGCCGGCGGTGGCGGGGCGGATGGCGGCCCGGGCGGGGAGGCCGGCGCTGCCGTCCGCCTGCGGCGCACGGACCTGGCCGGCCGTCTGGAGGCGCTCCTCCTCCGGCGGGAGAGACTCCTGGGCCTGCTGGAAGCCGCCGGCGGCCGCCGGCCGGCTACTCCGCCGGGCTCAGGCGACGCTCGATCCGCTCGGCCATCTCCAGGTCCTTCTCGGTGACGCCGCCCTCGCTGTGGGTGGCGAGGGTGAGCGTCACCTCGTTGTAGCGGACGAGAACGTCCGGGTGGTGGTCGGCTTTCTCCGCCAGGAGCGCCACCTGCTGGACGAAGCCCATGGCCTCGACGAAGTCGCGGAAGCGGTAGGAACGATGGATGGCACCGTCCGCCCACCGCCAGAAGGGCAGCGCGCCGAGGCGCCGGCGGACCTCTTCCTCGTCCAGAACCGCCATGGATATCCCTCCCTCAGCCGGTCCATAACCGGTCCGTTGCAGTTCGCGATCCGTTCAGCTCCACGCCTCGATGCCGCGCTCGCCGGCCCAGGCGCGCGCCATGCCGGCGGTGTTGAAGGCGAAGCCGAGGCCGCCGCGGGCGTCCACGCCGATCAGGCCCGCCTCCACGCCCGCCCGGCCGGCCAGGTCGATGGCGGCGCGGACGGCCTCCATGGCGTCCTCCCGTTCCATCCGCTCCACGGCCAGCCGGGTCAGCCCCAGGCGGAGGATGCCCTCGCCGTGGCCGGTGGCCGAGGCGGCGCCCAGCGGGCTGGCGAAGGTGCCGGCGCCCATCACCGGCGTGTCGCCGACCCGCCCCGGCAGCTTGAGCGAGATGCCGCCGGTGGAGGTGGCCGCGGCGACGCGTCCTTCGGCGTCGACCGCGACGGCGCCCACCGTGGAGTAGCGAGCCTCGTGACCGGCCCTCCGGGCGAGCTTCGGCCAGAACGTGGAGCGGCCCGACTCCAGCAGCTGCCTGTCGCGCTGCCAGCGCTCCAGCCGCTCCACGGTCACCGGGTTGTACGGCTCGAAGCCGCGGGCGCGGGCGAACTCCAGCGCACCCTGGCCGGCCAGCAGGAGGTGGTCGGTCTCGTCCATGACGGCCCGGGCCACGTCGACGGGATGGCGGACACGGGTGAGCGCCGCCACCGCGCCGAAGCCGCCCTCGCCGGTGGCGACGGCGGCGTCCATCTCCGCCTCGCCGGCCAGGTTGAGGACCGCGCCGGTACCGGCGTTGAAGTGGGGGTCGTCCTCCAGCGTCCGCACGGCGGCCAGTACCGCCTCCAGGGCGGAGCCCCCCGCGGAGAGCACCTCCCAGCCGGCGCGGGCGGCCTTCTCCACGCCGGCTCGCTGGAGCCCGTCAGGGTCCTCTACGTGTCCGGCGCCCCCGTGTACCACGATGCCTGCCATCTTCGCCTCTCTCCCTCCGCCCGGTCCGCGGGGGCTCCCCGCAGGCGCGGGTCCGACGGCGGTAGAATAACCCCCGAGGCGGCGCTCGGACCGCCCCAATCCTCGGAGGTGTTGGCCTTGAGCCTGCTCCAGAACACCTTGGACGTCGACTTTCTGCGCCGCCAGGCGCGGACCCTGCGCCTTGATGTGATCCGCATGCTGGAGGAGGCGGGCTCCGGCCACCCCGGCGGTTCCCTGTCGGCCGCGGACCTGGTGGCGGCGCTCTACTTCGGGATCCTTCGCCATGATCCGGCCAACCCCGGCTGGCCGGAGCGGGATCGCTTCGTGCTCTCCAAGGGACACGCTGTCCCCGTCCTCTACGCGGCGCTGGCGGAGTCGGGCTACTTCCCGCGCGAGGAGCTGAAGACGCTCCGCCGCATCGACAGCCGGCTGCAGGGCCACCCCTCGCACCGCGACCTGCCCGCCGTCGAGGCTTCCACCGGTTCGCTCGGCCAGGGACTCTCCATCGGCGCGGGCATGGCCCTGGGCGCCCGTCTCGACGGCCGGGAGAGCCGCGTCTTCGTCCTCCTGGGCGACGGCGAGCTGCAGGAGGGGCAGGTCTGGGAGGCCGCGCTGTCAGCACCCCGCTGGCAGCTGGAGAACCTGGTGGCCATCGTCGACTACAACCGCCTGCAGCTGGACGGCCCCGTCGACGAGATCCTGCCCCTGGAGCCGCTGGCGGAGAAGTGGCGCCAGTTCGGCTGGGACGTGGCGGAGATCGACGGCCATGAGATGGCCGAGATCGTCCCCGCGCTCCTGTGGGCCTCCCGGCGCGACCGGGAGGCGGAGGCGGGAGGCGACGGCGCCCTTCCTCCCGGCGGGCTGAAGCTCCCGCCCCGCCGGGCCGGAAGGCCCGCGGTCCTGATCGCGCACACGGTCAAGGGGAAGGGCGTCTCCTTCATGGAAGGGAACAACGAGTTCCACGGTCGCGCGCCCACCCGCGAGGAAGCGGCGCGGGCCCTGGCCGAGCTGGGGGGTGAGGCCTGATGGCGCTGGCTCTCGGTCCGGCCACGCGCGAGGCGTACGGCGAGACGCTGGTGGAGCTGGGGCACGAGATGCCCGAGCTGGTGGTGCTGGACGCCGACCTGGCCAAGTCGACGTACACGAAGAGGTTCGCCGAGGCCTTCCCCGAGCGCTTCTTCGACATGGGCATCCAGGAGGCGAACATGGTCGGCGTGGCCGCCGGCCTGGCGCTCTCGGGCAAGGTCCCCTTCGTCTCCAGTTTCGCCACTTTCGTCATGTCCAAGGCCTTCGACCCGATGCGCCTGGCGGTGGCCTACAGCGGCGCCAACGTCAAGATCGTGGGCAGCCACGGGGGCATCTCCATCGGCGAGGACGGCGTCTCCCAGATGTCCATCGAGGACGTCGCGCTGGCGCAGGCGCTCCCCGGCTTCACCGTCCTGGTCCCGGCCGACGCCGAGGAGACCCGCCAGGCGGTCCGTGCCGCGGCCCGCCACCCCGGTCCGGTCTTCATCCGGGTCGGGCGCCCCAAGGCGCCGGTCGTCTACGAGCGGCCCTTCCCGTTCCGGATCGGCCGCGCCCAGCTCCTGCGCGAGGGGCGCGACATCACCCTGGTGGCCGATGGCCTGATGGTGGCGGCCGCGCTGGAGGCAGCCGAGGCGCTCTCCCGGGAGGGGATCTCCGCCCGGGTCCTGGACATGGCCTCGGTCAAACCGCTCGACCGCGAGGCGCTCCGTGCGGCGGCGCGCGAGACGGGCGCCCTCGTGGTGGCGGAGGAGCACCAGATCTTCGGCGGCCTCGGCTCCAGCGTCGCCGTGGCCGTGGCCGAGATGGAGCCGGTGCCGGTGGAGTTCGTCGCCATCCGCGACACCTTCGCCGAGTCGGGCAGGCCCGAGGAGCTCCTCCGGAAGTATGGCCTGACGGCGGACGCCATCGCGGAGGCGGCGCGGCGCGCGGTCACCCGCAAGCAGCTCGCCCGGCGCGGCTCGCCGGCCTGAGGCAAGGCGCCGCCCTCGCTCGGGGCCATGGCCCGTCCCCCCGCCGTCGAGCACCGCGCCGCCGGCAGGGCGACGCTCCTCCTGCTGGCCGGGGGCCAGAGCCGCCGCATGGGGAGAGAGAAGGCGCTCCTCCCCTTCGGCGGCGAGCCCCTCATCCGGCGGATCGCGCGGCGCCTGGAGCCGGTCACCGCCGAGCTGCTCGTCGTGACCAGCCGGCCGGAGCCCTACCGGCAGATGGGCTATCGCGTCGTCGCCGACCCGCCCGGCTGGGAAGGCCAGGGCCCCCTGGCGGCGCTCCGGGCCGGGCTGGCCGCCGCACGCCAGGAAGCGGCCCTCCTGGTCGCCTGCGACATGCCCTTCGCCTCCCCCTGCCTGGCGCGGCTTCTCCTGGCCGAGGTGGATCGCGGCTGGCCCGCGGCCCTTCCCGTGGCCGGCGGCCGCGCCCACCCGCTCTTCGCCGCCTACCGCCGGGATCTCGCAACGAAGGTGGAAGAGGCTCTCCGCGCCGGGGTGCGGAGCCTGGCCGGCTTCCTGGCGGCGCTCCCGGCCCGCCGCCTGGCCGAGGAAGAGATATCCCCCTGCGGCCCGCCGGAGCGCCTCCTGATCAACGTCAACCGCCCCGAGGAGTACCGGCAGGCGCTGCGCACCCTGGCGCTCGACCCCGATCCCGAGGAGGCGCCCCCCGCCCCACCGCGCGGCCGCCCCCTGTGAGGGGGCGGCCGCCCGGGAAGGCTCCGACCCCCGTCTCGCGCAACCCGGCGCGACCTAGCGGGCGATCACCAGCGCCGAACCGTCGGCCGCGCCCGGGTTGACCACCACCGCCTGGCCCGGCTGGAGGGCGCTCGCCTCCGCCACCTGCCCACCCACGATCACCACCGGCGAGGGGCCCAGCGGGACCCGGGCCCTGCCGCCGCCCGTCTGCAGGACGAGGAACCCGCCGCGGAGGGCGACGACGGCGCCCGAGACCTGGCCGGGGGGCACCGTGACGGTCACTTCCTGGATCTGGCCCTGAGCGTCCACGGCCAGGACGACCTGGTCCCCGGTGTAGCGATCCAGTTGGCCCGGGGAAGCCTGCCCCCCACCCGTGCCCACCCGGGCGTCAGGGGCCAGGGTGGCTTGGCGGAGCGAGCCGCCCGTCCAGACGGTGAGGCTGCCACCGCCGGCCCCCACCAGCCATCCGTTGACGGTGCTGCCGGTAGAGCCGGGGTTGGATCCCCCGCCGCCCTGGTCGGCGGGCGACCCCTGGCTGGAGGCGGCGACCGAGACCGCCGTCCCGCTCTGAGGATCGGTGACGACCAGCGCGCCCATGCCCGGCTTGAGTGCGCTCGGGTCGGCCGGCCGCCCGTCCACCGTCACCCGCACGTTGGGGTCCAGCGGCAGCACCTCGGGCCCGCCGCCCGAAGCCGGGTTGAAGACGATCATGCCGGCTCCCACGGAGACGATGACGCCCGGGGTGCCGGAGGGCGGCGCCTGGGCCAGCGCGATGGCGGTGACACGCCCGGAGCCGTCCAGGCGGAGGGTCGCCTGGCTTCCCGGGAGCACCTGGCTCGGGTCCACCGGCTGGCCCTGGGCGGTGATCGCCGCGTCGGCCGCCAGTGGCAGGGTCACGCGGCTTCCGCCCGAGAGCGTCAGCGTCACCTGCGAGCTGCCGAGGGCGTCCAGCGTGCCCCCCAGGGTGAGCCCGCTCTGGCCGCGGGGATCGACCACCAGCACGGCCTGGCCGTTGGAGAGCCAGACGGTGACGCTGTCACCGACCTGGACGACCCCGGGGACGTCGCCCGCCCCGCCTGGACCGACCGCCACCGCGCCCGGGGCGAGCGGGATGTCGACCGGTCCCAGGGAGGTGTCCAGCGTCAGCGAGAGCGCGGAGACGGAGGCCACCGTTCCCTGGATCACGTTCTGCTGGCCGAGCAGGAAGCTGGCCGGCACGGTCCCCTTGACGAAGGGGACGCCGTTGACCAGCACCACGTTGGAGGGGACGGTGAAGCCGTGGCTCGGGCGGCCGACCTGGCGGAACGCGCCCAGGAGGAGCCGGGCCGCGCTGTCGCTGGTGAGCTCACGGGGCCAAGGCCCCGCCTTCTCGGGATCCAGCCATCCGATCCACGAGCAGCCGACCAGGTCCGGCGTGTAGCCGCAGAACCAGACGTGGGCCGTGGCGGTGGTCGCCACACTGACGTTGCGGCTGGCGGTCCCCGTCTTGCCCGCGGCCGGCCAGTCGGGGCCCACGCCGGTGGCGGCGGCCGCCCCTGCCGCCGTGCCGCCCGAGGTCAGCGGGAATCGGAGCAGGTAGGTCATCAGGTAGGCGGTGGAGGGCTGGATCACCTGTTTCTGGACGCCCTGGTGCTGGTAGACCGCGTCGCCGGCCGCGTCGACGATCCGCTCGATCGCATACGGCTCGGAGCGGATGCCGCCGTTGGGGAAGGCCGTGTACGCAGCCGCCATCTGCAGCACGCTGGCGCCCTTGTCCAGACCTCCCAGCGCCAGGCGACGGACATTGTTCAGGTCGGCCTGGGTCAGGGGCAGCCCGAACGCCTGGGCGTACCGGGTGGCGGTGGTGGCGCCGATCTGCTGGAGCGTCCAGACCGCCGAGACATTGAACGACTGGCCCACCGCCCGGCTGACCGGCACCATGGGCAGGTAAGGCTCCCCTGGGTAGTTGCGGACGGGCTGCCCGTCCACGGTCACGTCCGAGGCGTCGGAGACCTGGGAGACGACGGTCAGCCTGCCCACGTCCAGCGCCGGACCGTAGACGGTGATCGGCTTGATCGCCGATCCCGGCGCCATTCTTCCGGACCAGGCGGCCGCGAACTCCTGACCCAGCGGGTTGTTCTGGTAGGAGCCGTAGATCCCGCGGACGGCGCCGTTCTTCGGGTCGAGGACCACCGTGGCCGAGTCCAGGTTCCCGTCCCTCTGCAGCTGCCCGACGACACCGGTGTTGTACCCGGGGCTGTACTGGGCCTCCACGGCCTGCTGCACCTTCGGATCCAGCGTGGTGTAGATGCGGTACCCGCCGGTATGGAGGAGCGTCGGGCTGACCGGAAGATCGGAGTTCTGGGCGAGGCGGGTCAGCTCCCGGTCGACGTAGGCCAGGAACCAGGGGTAGCGGACGGTGGCGCTCTTTCCCCGGCTGAGGCCCATCTCGGCGTAACCCTGGCGCGAGGCGGCCCTCGCCTCCGCCTCGGTGATGGCGCCGGTGCGGACCATGGCCTGCAGGACCACGTCCCGGCGTTCCAGCGCGGCCTTCTGGTGCTCCGCGCGTGCCCGGGGGTCCGAGACCAGCGGGTCGAGCGCCGAGGGGGCGTTGACCAGGCCGGCCAGGAAGGCCGACTGCGCCAGCGTCAGCCGGGAGGCCGGCCGGTCGAAGTAGGTCCGCGCGGCGGCCTCGACGCCGTACGCCCCATGGCCGAAGTAGATCTGGTTCAGATAAAATTCGAGGATCTGCTTCTTGCTGTAGAGGCGCGAGATGCGGATGGCGTAGAGCGCCTCGCGCACCTTGCGCGTCACGGAGCGCTGGCTCCCGACCACGGCGTTCTTCGCCAGCTGCTGGGTGATGGTGGAGCCGCCCTGGACGATGCGGCCGGCGCGGATGTCCGCCCATAGCGCCCGGGCGATGGCCAGGGGGTCGATGGCCGGTTCCGTCCAGAAGTTCCGGTCCTCGATGGCCACGACGGCCTGTTGCATGCTGGGCGCGATCTGGCTGAGGGGGACCGGCTTCCGGTTGGCGGTTCCGGGGAGCGCCCCCACCTCGTTTCCATAGCGGTCGTAGATCAGGGTCGCCGAGGAGCCCATGAGGCGATCCGGCGAGATGCCCGGCAACGGACCGACCAGGGCGTAGAGCAGCATGCCCACTCCCAGCGCGGCCACCGCCGCCACGGCGATCCAGAAGATCGCCCAGGCGGTGCGGCGCCTCGATCCGGAGTTCCGAGCCCCCGCGCCCGATCTCCCGCCGCCGGTCCCCTGGTGCCCGCCGGAGGAGGAGCCGGGAGCCCGACCCTCGCCTTCGCGCATGGTCAGCCTCCTTCCCCACAAAGGGTACGATAGCGGTCCCGAAAGACGAACCGGGCCCTGCCGGCCCGGTCCCCGGCAGGGCCGGGACGGTGGCGCGGGGGGAGGCTCTGCCGGGGGGAGTGGGACTAACGGACGCCGGCGGCGGAGCGGCGGAAGCCGTCGAGGATCTCGGCGGCGATGACCGCGTTCCGGCGGGCCAGCGGCAGGGCGCGGGCGACCCGCTGGTGGAGGGCGGCCACGGTCTCCGCACGGTGGTCGAGAAGCCGGTCGACCGCCTCCACCAGGGGGGCGGCCTCCAGCGCCTCCCAGGGACCGAAGGTGGGGAGCTGGACGTCGTGAAGGAAGCCCTCCACCTTCGGGTCATAGGCCAGACCGACGGCGGGGACGCAGCGGGCGAAGGCCAGGATCAGCGCATGCAGGCGCATGGCCACCAGGAGTTCGGCCTCGCCCACCAGACCGGCGAACTCCCGCGGGCGGAGAAGACGTTCGACCACCCGCACGGGGCGGCGGCAGCGGGCGGCGATGGAGCGGCCCACCTCCAGGTCGCCGGGGAGCTGCATGGGAACGAAGACCACCTGGAGACCGCGCTCCGCCAGGTGGTCGGCGACCCGGGCGACCGCTGCCTCGGAGCGGGGGGAGGGGCGCCAGGGCCGGACGCTGATCAGCGCCAGCGGGCGGCCGTCCAGCCCCAGCTCCCGGCGCAGCCTGAGGAGCGAGAGACGGTCGGAGGGCTCCAGGGCGAGCGCCGGGTCGGAGGTGAGCTCCGCCCTGCCCACGGCCTCCGGCGCCAGCTCCTGAAGCAGGTGGAAGGAGCGGCTGTCCCGGACGGTGATGCGCGTGGCCGCCAGCAGCGCCGAGCGGGCCACACGCCGGGAGAGCCGGCTGCGCAGCGGCCCGAGGCCGTTGGCGTAGATCATCACCGGCCGGCCCAGCGCGTGCGCCCAGAGGACCAGGCCCGCGTAATAAAGGAGCGAGCGGAAGCTGGTCGCGTCCTGGAGGAGGCTGCCGCCGCCCGAGATGAAGAGGTCGGCCCGCCGCAGCGCCCGCCCCACCTCGCGCAGGCTCCAGCGGTTGACCGCCTCCACGTCGAGGGCGCGCCGGGTCCCTTCAGGCTGGGCGGAGAGGACCTCCACCTCCAGGTCGCCCACCTCCGCGCGGAGCGAGTCGACCATGGCGGTGAGGAGGGCTTCGTCGCCCGTATTGCCGAATCCGTAATAGCCTGCCAGCAGGACCCGCCTCACCGGCCTCCCACGCCTCCTCGGCCGCGCTGCCGGCCTTCCCGGGAGGAAGTGGCCTCGACCTCCCGGTAGACCGCCTCCACCGCCCTGGCCGTCTCTTCGATCGAATACCGCTGGCGGACCGTCTCCCGGCCCAGCGCACCCAGCCGCCGGCGAAGAGGCTCGTCTCCGAGCAGGCGGACCAAGTCCGGCAGCAGGGCCTCGGCCTCGATGGGCCGGCCGAAGCCGCGGGCCGTGAAGTTGTGCGCCTCGAACCGGGCCAGCCGCTCTTCGGTCAGGATACCGCCGTAGCCGCCGTTGCCCGAGATGATCACGGGGCGCCCCGCGGCCATCGCCTCAAGGGCGGAGCGACCGACGCCCACGGCCACCCAGGCGCGCCCCAGGAGCGCCGGCACGTCGGAGCGGGCGCCCAGGGTGTAGACCACCGTCCGGCCTGCGCGGCGGTTGGCCGCGTCGGCTTCCTGGCGGAGACGCTCCAGCTGGCGTCCGGCGCCGGCGATCAGGATCCGGACGTCCCTGACCCGGTCGGCCAGTTCCGGGGCGGACGCCGCCAGGGCGAGCGAGGTTTCCACGAACTCGCTCAGCCGGCTGACGTGGAGGACGACCGGCGCCTCCGGGGGCAGGTCCAGGTCGGGCGGCCCCTCCCGCGGCGCCGCCGCGTACTCCTCCAGGTCGATCCCGTTCGGAATCACCGTCACCCGGTCAGGGTCGGCGCCCAGCCGCCGGATCAGGTGATCGCGGACGTCCTGGCTGACCGCGATCGCCCGCTCGCCCCAGCGCGTCATGCGGCGCCAGAACCAGCCCGCGTTGTAGAGGCCATGGTAGGTGGTCACCAGCGGCACGCCGCTGCCCGCCAGGGCGTGGTCGGCCACCCAGGCCGGGATGCGGGCGTGGGCGTGGACCAGGCCGATGGCACGCCGCCGGACCAGGGCGCGGAGACCGGCGACGCTCCTCTCCAGCTCCCACGGGAGCCGGCTCCCGAGCGGCAGGAAGTGGTGCGGAATCCCGGCTTCCTCCAGCCGGGAGACCAGGCGCCCGCCGCTCGAGGTGACCTCGACCTCCCACCCCCTCCGACGGAGCGCCCGGGCGAGGCTGACCACGTGGGTCTCCGCACCTCCGAGGTCGAGTGCCATGGCGGCCAGGAGCAGGCGCCGCGACCCCCCGGGCGGAGGCGGGTCCGTCCGTGCCGATTGCAGCCCCGGTTCGGGCTCTCCCTTGATCGTCCATCTCCTCCCTTGTCGGCCGGTGGCCGGCCGGCGGCGCCCGACACTCCCCGTTCCGTTCCCGTGCCGCCGGCAGGGACCAAAGCTTTCCGGAGCCCCTCTCACACCGGATTGGCCAATGCTGGTGATTCTGGATGGACAGGAGTTGACCTGTCCGCGTCGAAAAACGCTAGCCGTGGGCGATTTGCTGTCAAATTGTACCGCGTGCGCGGCAGCAGCCCCACCGCCCCATCACCGAGGTGTGGCCCTTGATTGAAATGTCCGGTGTCAGCAAGGTTTACCCCAACAAAGTGGTGGCCTTGCACGACATCAATCTGCAGGTCGAAAAAGGCGAATTCGTCTTCCTGGTCGGCCCGAGCGGAGCGGGCAAGTCGACCATGATCAAGCTCCTCTACCGCGAGGAAGTGCCGACCACCGGCGAGGTGGTGGTGGCCGGCCAGCGGCTGCGCACCATGAAGCGATCCCTGGTTCCCTTCCTGCGGCGCCGTATCGGCGTGGTCTTCCAGGACTTCCGCCTCCTGCCGGACCGCTCGGTCTTCGACAACGTGGCCTTCGCGCTGGTGGTGACCGAAGCCTCCCACCGCGAGATCCAGAGGAAGGTGCCGGCGGTGCTGGACATGGTGGGGCTCCGCCACCGGGCCCGCGACTACCCGCGCCAGCTCTCGGGCGGCGAGCAGCAGCGCGTGGCGCTGGCGCGCGCCATGGTCAACAGCCCGGCGCTTCTGATCGCCGACGAGCCCACCGGCAACCTGGACCCGGCGACGGCATGGGAGCTGATGGAGCTCCTCCAGGAGATCAACCAGTCGGGCACCACCGTCCTGATGGCCACCCACGCCGAGAGCATCGTCAACGCCATGAACAAGAGGGTCATCCAGCTCGCGAACGGCACGATCGTAAGGGACGAGACGGCGGGGAGGTACTCCCTTGAAGGCTAGGACGTGGGCGTACGTGATGCGCGAAGGCGGCGTCTCGCTGCGCCGCAACTCGACCATGAGCCTCGCGTCGGCCGGGACGGCGGCGGTCACGCTGCTGATCCTCCTCCTCTTCGTCGTGGCGGCGCTCAACCTGGGCCATATGACCCAGGTGCTGGAGTCGCAGGTGCAGGTGGTCGCCTACCTGAAGCCGACCTTCCAGCGGACGGAGGTCCCTCCGCTCTTGGACCGGGTCCGGCAGATCCCGGGCGTCTCCGGCGTCACCTTCGTCACCCGGGAACAGGCGCTGGACCGGCTGCGCGCCCAGTTCGGCGACCAGGCGTCGCTGCTGGACTCGGTCCAGGAGATGAACCCGCTCCGGGACGAGCTGGACGTCAACGTCCCCGACCCCGGCAAGGTGGACGCGGTGGCCGGCCGGCTGAAGGCTCTCGACGTGGTGGAGAACGTCAGCTACCCGGCGGAGACGCTCCACCGCCTGGACGCGCTGGCCAACTGGCTGCGGACGGCGGGGATCGTGCTGGCGGCCCTCCTCGGCGCGGCCACCGTCTTCCTCATCGCCAACACCATCCGGGTGACCGTCCATGCCCGGCGGCACGAGATCGCGATCATGAAGCTGGTGGGTGCCACCGACTCGCTGATCCGCTGGCCCTTCATCGTCGAGGGGGCGGTCCTGGGCCTGGTGGGCGCCCTGGTCGCCCTGGGCGTCGGCTGGGCCGGCTACTCGTGGATCCATCAGCGGGTGACCCAGAGCCTGCCCTTCCTGCCGCTTCTCTCGGCGCCGGTGCTGATGCGGCAGCTGGCGGCAGGCATCGTCCTGGCGGGCCTGCTCATCGGCATGCTGGGCTCCGGCCTCTCCCTCCGCCGCTACCTGCGCATCTGAGGCAGCCGGCGCGCCAGCGCGGAGCGGAGAGGGGGAGCCCGGCGGGGGAGGAGGGAGGTTGTGAGGAGAGGAGCCCGGTTCCGGGCGCTTGTGGCAGGTCTGGCCGCGGCAGCGCTCCTGCTGTCACCGGCGGCGCTCGCTCGACAGGCCGAGGCGCGAGCCAGCTCCGCCGTTGACCCGGCCAGCATCCTGCAGGAGATCCACCGGACCAACCAGCGCCTGAGCCAGATGCGCTCCCAGGCGGCTCTGACGCGGCAGCAGCTCTCGGTGGCGCAAAGCCGGGCCCAGGCGGCCCAGGCGAAGCTGACGGTCCTCCAGCGACAGCTGGCGGCGGCGCGGCAGGAGCTGGCGCGGCGGCAGAACCAGCTGGCCCAGGCGCAGGCGCGGCTCACCCAGCTGCAGGCGGCGCTGCAGGCCGCCCAGGCCCGGCTCGAAGAGCAGCGGACGCGCCTGGGCGACCGGCTGCGGGCCACCTACGAGATGGGTACCGTCTCGTACCTGGACGTCCTGCTCTCGTCCCGCAGCTTTGCAGACTTCGTCACCCGCCTGCAGACGCTGGAACAGGTGGTGGCGGCGGACGTGGCGCTCCTCCACCAGGTCCAGGCGCAGCGGGCGGAGGTGGAGCGGCAGACGCAGCTCCAGCAGCGACAGGTCGCCCAGATCGCCGCCCTCACGCGCCAGGTGGCGGCGGCCAAGCAGAGCCTCGACCAGAAGACCTCCCAGCAGGCGCAGGTGACCCAGGAGTACCAGCAGAGCGCCAACGAGCTGCGCGCGGAGCTGGACGCGCAGGAGCGGGCCAGCCAGGCCGTCCAGGGCGAGCTCCAGCGGCTCCAGCGCAAGTACGAGGAAGCGCTCCGCCTGGCGGGATCCGGGATCCTGCAGTGGCCGCTCAGCTCCTTCACGGTCACCTCGCCCTTCGGCTCCCGCTACCATCCCATCCTCCAGCAGTGGAGGATGCACACCGGCATGGACCTGGCGGCGCCCTACGGGACGCCGATCCACGCGGCGGCGGCGGGGGTCGTCTTCTACGCGGGCTGGATGTCGGGCTACGGCAACACCGTCATCCTGATCCACGGCAACGGGATCTCCACCCTCTACGGCCACATGTCCAGCATCGAGGTCAGCGTCAACCAGCGGGTCTCCGCCTGGCAGGAGATCGGCAGGGTCGGCTCCACCGGCCTTTCGACCGGACCCCACCTCCACTTCGAGGTCCGCGTCAACGGCACGCCGGTCAACCCCGAGGGCTACGTGGGACGCCCGATCCAGTAGGCGCGCGGGGGCGAGCGGGCGGGACGGTCCCGATCCGGGGGGATCGGGACCGTCCTCGTCTCTTTCCGGCCCTGATCCTATAATGTTGGTCTCCGAAAGGCGGTGAACCGATGTCCGAGCCCATGGGCGGGGAGCAGCCCCCCATCAAGCCTCGGCGGCCCGGCCCTTCCTGGCGTGCCGCCGTGGTGGGAGCCGTGCTGATCGCGCTGGTCAGCTCCGGAGTCTCGTACGCCATCGCCGACCACCAGATCGCCGCCGCGCTCCACGGCCTGCCCACCACCGGAGAGGACGCGGCCACGCTTCGCCAGTTGCAGGGAAGCCCCGCCTTCCAGGACTTCGTCCAGACGCTCACCCTGATCCGGACGCGCTACGTGGACCGCCCGGACATGGAGAAGGTACTGGCCGGCGCCACCAGTGGGGCGCTCTCCGCACTCCACGACCCGTATTCGGTCTACTTCGACCGGAACGCCTACACCAGCTTCACCAGCGACACCAGCGGCGAGTACGGCGGCATCGGCGTCCAGGTGACGTCGGAGGGCCGCTACGTCGTCGTCCAGACCCCCTTCCCGGGCACGCCCAGCGCGACCGCCTCCTACGAGGGGGCCGGGCCCGGCGATCCGCGCGGGCTCCGTCCCGGCGACCGGATCGTCGAGGTGGACGGCCACAACGTGGTGGGGGTCGACGTCGACGCCGTGGCCCAGATGATCCGGGGCGCCCCGGGCACGCCGGTCGTGCTGGGCGTCGAGCGACCCACCGGCGAAGGCAACCAGTTCCAGCGCCTCACCTTCCGGATGACCCGGACCAACGTGGTGGTGCCCACGGTCGAGTCGTCCATGCTGCCGCACTCGGTGGGCTACCTGCAGATCACGCAGTTCACCGACAAGACGCCTCCCCTGGTCCAGAAGGCGCTGGATGGCTTGAGGAAGAGGGGCATGCGCGCGCTGGTCCTGGACCTGCGGTACAACCCCGGCGGCTCGCTGGACGCGGTCGAGCAGATCGCCGGCCTCTTCCTGCCCGGAGGAAGCCCCATCGTCCACACCGTCGACCGGGCGGGACACCGCGACACGGCCAGCGTACCGGGCGACGGGAAAGGCCTGGGGGTCCCCCTGGCGGTGCTGGTCAACGGGGCCAGCGCCAGCGCCTCGGAGATCCTGGCCGGTGCGCTGCAGGATCTGGGCGTGGGGACGCTGGTCGGCGAGCGGACCTTCGGCAAGGGCCTGGTGCAGCAGGTCTACCCCTTCCCGGACGGGACCGGCATCAAGCTGACGGTGGAGCGCTACCTGACCGCGGCCGGCCGCGACATCAACAAGCACGTCGATCCGCGCACCGGCAGGACGGTGGGCGGGATCCAGCCGAACGTCGAGGTGCAGGCGCCTGCGAACTGGAACCCGGCCCAGATGGGGGAGCCCGGTCACGATCCCCAGCTGGACGCGGCCTTGCGGCTCCTCGAGCAGAACCGGCACTGACGCCGGACGTCCGCGCGGCCGGGCGGACCGGCGGCGACGGGGGGTGGAGGCTGGTGCAGGGAGAGTCGGAGCGGGCGGCGCGCTGGCTCACTTCCTGGGGCCGGGTGGAGCCGCTGGCGCCGGGGCTCTGGCGAATCGCCGAGCCCGTCGGGCGGACGGGGGAGTGGGGCGTCGACTGGGTGAACGCCTTCCTGGTGGAGGGCGAGAGGCGGGCGCTCCTCTTCGACAGCGGCATGGGCGTCGGCCCGCTGGAGGCGGTGGTCCGTCTCCTGACCGCCAAGCCGCTCAGCGTCGTCTTGAGCCACTGGCACTGGGACCATGCCGGGGGCGCCCGCAGGCTCGCCGCCCTGGCGGAGGGGGTCTGGGCCCATCCGGCCGACGGGGCGCTGCTCGCCCGGGGGGAGCCGGACGACGACCTCCGCCAGGCGGTGGCGGGGGAGATCCGGCGGGGCCTGCTCCCGGCCGAGTACGCCCTCGCGCCCGGGCACCTCGGACCGCTCCCCACCCGCCCGGCCGAGGAAGGCCGGAGCTTCGACCTCGGCGGCCGGCGTGCGCTCCTCCTGCACACGCCCGGCCACACCCCCGGCGGCCTGACGCTCCTGCTCGAGCCGGACGGCTGGCTCTTCCCCGGCGACCTGGCCTACCGCGGCGGGCTCCTCTGGCTCCAGGAGGCGGAGGCGGACCCCGCCGCCTACGCGCGGAGCCTGGACCGGCTCGCTGCGCTGGACGGGGTGCGTGCGCTCTACGGCGGCCACGACCCGGCGCCGCAGCCGCCGGCGATGCTGGCGGAGCTGCGGGCGGCCTTCGAGGAGGCGCGGCGCCGGCTGGAGCGGGGCGAGGCGGAAGGCTGGGGCACCGGCGCGCGCCGTGTGACGGTCGACGGGTTCGGCTTCCTGATGCCCGGGGGGAGGGAGGAGGAGCGATGAGCGGAGACGATGCGGCCCGGCTGGGGGAGCGGCTGGCGGCGCGGCTCGATCCGCTGCTGGAGCGGCTCCCCGGAACGATGGCGCTGGTGGTGGAGGGGCTCCACGCCGGTCGCGTCTACGCCCGCGAGGCGGACCGCCCCTTCTACCCGGCCAGCGTCATCAAGCTGGCGGTGATGGTGGAGGCCTTCGCCCAGGCGGCGGAGGGCCGCGTGGACCTGGAGGAGGAGCTGGTGGTCCGGCAGAGCGAGACGGTGACCGGGTCGGGCGTCCTCCAGCACCTGCTCCCCGGGCGACGCTATCCGCTGATGGACCTGGTGACGCTGATGATCATCGTCAGCGACAACACCGCCACCAACCTGCTCATCGACCGGCTTGGCGCCGATGCGATCACGGCGCGGATGGAGGCGCTGGGGCTGCCGGGGATCGCCGTCCGGCAGAAGCTCCAGGTGGTCCCGGTGCCCGCGGGCGCGCGCAACCAGATGACGGCGGGTGAGACCGCGCGGCTCCTGCGGCTGATCGGCCTGGGCCAGGTGGTCTCGTACGACGCCTGCCGCCGGATGGTGGCCATCCTGGAGGCGCAGCAGCTCGACCTCGACCTGGCGGCCCGGCTGCCCGAGCCGGAGCGGCCCGGGGTGGGCCAGGCCCCGCTCTGGCGCTGGGCGCACAAGACCGGCTGGGTGACAGGACGGCTCCACGATGCGGGCCTCCTCTACCTGCCCGAGGGGGTCTGGGCCGTGGCCGCCTTCACCGAGGGCTTCCCGCACCCGGAGGAGGCGCGGGCGGCGCTGGCGGAGGCGGGCGAGGCGCTTTACGAAGAGCTCCGCGGCGTCCCGGACGTCCCGGACGCCCCCGGGGGCAGGTGACGGTGATGGGTGAGGGGCCTCCCCGCCTTCCCGGGCGGGAGGAGGAGCTGCTCCTGGCGCTCCGCCGGCGCCAGCGGGCCAACGGCGCCTTCCTGGCCACCCCGGGCTGGGCGCCGCTGGCGGCCGGGGCGTGGGCGGCCTACGCCCTGGACCGGGCGGGCGAGGTGGAACGGGTGCGCGCCTTTCACCGCTGGGCGGCGGAGCTGATCCGGCGCGCCGGCGCGGAGCGGGGAGAGGCGGCCTGGCTCCCCTTGGGCTACGGTCCCCGGGCCGTGCGGCGGGCGGCCGACCTGCCGGGCGGCCGCCGGGAGTGGGTGCGCGCCGGCGGGGCGGTGGGGCTCTGGCTGTGGACGCTGGCGCGACACCTGGCCGCGGAGGGGGCGGCGGCGGTGCCGGGACGGCTGGCGCGCCCCGTCCGCCAGGCGGTGGACGGCCTCCTGGCCCTGGTCGAGGAGATGGAGGCGGCGGAAGAGCCGCCCGACCGGGAGGCGGGGGGAGGGGCGGAGCGGGCCGGGCGCGCGGCCGCCTGGGCCGCCGTCTACGGCGGGCTGAACGCCATGGATCGCTGGTTTGCCATCCCTCCCCTGGCGGCGCGCCTGGTGGACGTCTGGAGGAAGGTCCAGCCCGCGTTCGAGGAGGTTGCCGCCGGGGAAGCCCCGGCGGACGCGCGCGCTCCGCTCCTGGCCGCGGGCTTCCCCTTCGACGTGGTCGACGCGCGGGGGAGATCCTTCCTCCGCCTGCTGGCGCGCCAGGGCGAGGAACCGCTGGGCGGCCGCCAGGACGCTCCCGGCCTTGCGCTGGAGGCGTGGCTGCTCGCCTGCCTGGGCCGCCGCGACGAGGCCGAGCTCCGCTGGCTGCGCCTGGCCGAGATGGCGCCGGAGCCGGAGGCGGGGCTGGTCGCCTCAGCCCTGACCCTGCTCGGGCTGCGTGCCCGGCCGGGCGTCGACGGCTGCCCCTGACCCCTTGCCGGCGACCTCCCTCGGCCCGGCCCTCCAGCCGCCGGCGGGCGGCTGGAGGCTGAGGGCGATCCCGCCCAGGATCAGGAGGTCGCCCAGGATCGCCCCCGCCGAGGGTCGCTCGCCCAGGAGGAGCCAGGCCAGAAGGCCCGCCCCCACCGGCTCGCCCAGGATGCTGACGGAGACCAGCTGGGCGGGGAGGTAACCCAGCGCCCAGCTGAAGACGGTGTGGCCGAAGACGGTGGGCCCTACCGCCAGCCCGCCCATCAGCGCCCACTCCCGGCTCCCGGCCGGGAGGAGGGGGCGGCCGGCCAGGAGAAGGAAGCCCGCCAGCACCGCGGAGGCGGTCAGGTAGACGACCACCGAGTAGGGGAGCGCCTCCGCCTGCCGCCGCACTCTTCGGCCCAGGAGCAGGTAGGCCGCCATGGCCACGGCGCCCAGCAGCGCCAGCAGGTCGCCCTGCAGCGCCCGGGGCGAGAGCTGCCAGTCGGCTCCCCCCACCACGCCGCTTCCGATCACGGCCAGCGCCGATCCCCACCAGGCGGCGGCGGGCGCGGAGCGCCCCAGCCGCCAGCGGTCCCAGAGGAGGATGAAGACGGGGTGGACGGTGACCAGGGTGACCGAGCTGGCCACGCTGGTGAGCAGGAGCGACTGGTTCCAGGCGGCGAAATGAACGGCCAGCGCCAGACCCGAGGCCAGCGTGGGAAGCGCCTGTCCGCCCAGCCGGAAGGCGGCGCCCGCGTGGCGGAGGAGGCTGACCGGCAGCAGGAGCAGGGCCGCCAGAAGCAGCCGCCAGAGCGCGATCAGGAGCGGGTCGGAGAGCGAGGCCCGGGTCAGAATGGCCGCCGACGAGATGGCGGCCACCCCGACGAGAAGCCCCGCCAACGGCGTGCCCCGCGCAGGCGTGGAGGCGGTAGGCTGGAGAGCGGGCGTTCGTGCGGGGCCGGGCAAGCGAGAACCCCCCAGTCGGACCAGCCGGCCTTGCGAACGCCCCGGACGCCCGGCGCAGCCGGGCGATGCGGGCCGGCGGAAGGGACGAAATGCGGAATTCGAGAGAGGACGGCGATCTCCCTTTGCCTTTGGAGCGAGAGCTGGCGCTCGAGTTCGTCCGCGTGACGGAGGGTGCGGCCCTGGCGGCTGCGCCCTGGATGGGGCGCGGCGACAAAGAGGCCATCGACGGGGCTGCGGTGGAGACGATGCGGGCGCTCTTCGACAACGTGGACATCGACGGCACCGTGGTCATCGGCGAGGGCGAGATGGACGAGGCGCCCATGCTCTACATCGGCGAACGGTTGGGCACCGGGCGGGGACCGAGGGTGGACGTGGCCGTCGACCCGGTGGAGGGGACCAACCTGGTGGCCCGGGGCCTCCCGGACGCCATCGCCGTGGTGGCGGTGGCGCCCAGGGGAACGCTCCTCCATGCGCCGGACATGTACATGCAGAAGATCGCCGTCGGGCCGGAGGCCGCCGGCAAGGTGGACATCGACGCACCGCCCGCCGAGAACGTCCGGCGCGTCGCCAAGGCGCTGGGCAAGGAGGTCTCCCAGGTGACGGTCATCCTGCTCGACCGGCCGCGCCACGAGCAGATCGTCCGGCAGGTGCGCGAGGTGGGCGCGCGCATCCGATTCATCTCCGACGGCGACGTCCTGGCCGCGCTGGCCACGGCGCTGCCCGAGAGCGGCGTCGACCTCCTGCTGGGCATCGGCGGCGCGCCCGAGGGGGTGCTGGCAGCGGCCGCGCTTCGTTGCCTGGGCGGCGAGCTCCAGGCCCGGCTCCTCCCGCAGGACGACCAGGAAGCGGCCCGCTGCCAGGCGATGGGCATCCGGGATCCGGGGCAGGTGTTGACCATGCACGAGCTGGTCCGCGGCGACGACGTCATTTTCAGCGCCACGGGCATCACCCCGGGGAGCCTGCTGCGCGGCGTCCGCTTCGCCCGGAACGGCGCGGAGACGGAGACGCTGGTGATGCGGGCCTGGACGGGCACGGTCCGGCGGGTGCGAGCCTTCCACCATCCCGAGCGCAAGCCCGTTCTGCGCGACCTGCCGGCCTTCCGGCGGCCGGCGAGCGCCTGAGCGACAGGCGGGGAGAGGGGAATGGCCGAATCGAGGGGGCTGGCAGGCTGGATGGCCGCGGGGGCGGCCGGCCTGCTGCTGGCCGTCACCGAACGCTGGCTCCGGCGGGTGGGCCTCAACCGCACCGTCGCCGGCCTCGACGCCGAGGCGGAGATCGCCCGGGACGACCGGGGCTGGGCGCACGTCACGGCCCGGACCGACTGGGATCTCTTCTTCGCCCAGGGCTACTGCACCGCCCAGGATCGCCTCTGGCAGCTGGACCACCTTCGCCGCTGGGCCCGCGGCCGCCTGGCCGAGGTCGAGGGGCCGGCGTCGGAGCCGCTCGACCGGCTGATGCGCAATCTGGGGCTCCTCGAGGCGGCGGAGGAATCGGCCGAGCTCCTGGATGGAGAGGCCAGGCTGGCTCTGGAGGCGTACGCCGACGGGGTCAACGCCGCCCTCCAGGCCGGGATCGGCGGCGGCTGGCGACTCCTGGGGCCCGCGTTCCCCCGCCCCTGGAGCGTCGAGGACTCCCTGGCGGTGGAGCGGCTCCTGGCCTGGTGGCTGGAGGGCGGCCAGCTCTACGCGGAGCTGGTGGAGCTGGCGCTCCGGCTGGAACAGGAGGACGGCGCCTGGGAGGAGGCGCTGGACCTGGCCGACCTGGTTCTCCGCTCCGGCGCCGGCTGGCCCGGCACGCGCGGCGGCGCCGCCTGGGCCGTCGCCGGGCGGAGGGCGCAGAGCGGCAGGCCGCTCCTGGCCGGCAGCCTGGAACTGCCCCTCCGGCTGCCGCCTCTGCTCCACCCGATCCATCTGCTCAGCCTGGACGGCCGCATCAACGTGGCCGGCGTGGCCGTGCCCGGCCTGCCCGGCCTCTGGATGGGCCGGAGCCCGTCGGTGGCCTGGTTCCTCGTCCCGGCCGAACCCGAGAGCGGGCACCGGCTGCGGCGCGACGACCCCGCGGCGCGGGCACGCGCCGTCCCCGGCGAAGCCGGTGAGGCCTGGCCCGCGGTGGAGATCAACGCCCGCCTGCGCCGGGGGCTCGAACCCCTCCGGCTCGCCTGGCGAGGGCGGGCGCCGGGTGACCGGGTCGGTCCCCTGCTCCGCTGCCTGCGCGCGGGGAGCGCGCGGGAGGTGGCGGAGGCGCTCTCGGCGGCGCCCCCGGGGCGCTTCCATCTGGTGGCGGCCGACGCCGCCGGCCACATCCTCTACCGGTTGCTGGACCCCCGGGAGGCCGACGGCCGGCCCCCGGCGGTGGAGGATCCGGCGGCCGGCTGGCTGGCCGCGGCCGGGCAGCGGGTGCTGGCGGAGCAGGAAGGCTGGGAGGGAGGCGCGCCCGGCTGGGTTCGCGGGAC
Organism: Bacillota bacterium; assembly: GCA_029961055.1. Classification (NCBI taxonomy): domain Bacteria; kingdom Bacillati; phylum Bacillota; species Bacillota bacterium. Next base: position 138,123 of record JASBVM010000009.1, on the reverse strand, counting down.
CGCCCGCTACCGGAGGCTGGCGGAGCGGCTTCGGGCGCGGGACGACCTGGGTGCGGGCGAGATGGCGGAGATCCTGGCGGAACGGGCCGATCCGCTGCCCGCTCTGCTCTGGGACCGGCTGGCTCCGGTTCTGCGCGGAGCCGTCCAGGATGCGGGGGAAGAGACGGCGCTGGCGCTGCTGGAAGCGTGGATCGCGGCGGGCGCCCGGGAGGAAGCGGAGGAGGCCGGCCCCCTCGTCTGGCACCTCTTCCTCCGGGAGGCGGCGCTGGCCATGGCGGGCCGGCCGCTTCCGGAACGGCTGCGGGCGCACTGGCTGCGGGCCGCCGCGGCCCCGGCGGGGGCGGCTGCCTGGGTGGCCGGCGAGGCGGGTCGGGCGGCGGCGCCGGGCGCCTTTCACCGGGCGGTCGCCTGGGCCGAGCGCCGGCTGGGACCCGAGCCGCGGCGCTGGAGCTGGGGGGCGCTCCACGTCCTCCGCCCGGCGGTGGCGGAGAGTTCGCCCGCTCCGGGAGGCAGGGCCGGGCGGGGCCCCTTCCCCGTCCCGGGCTCGGAGACCACGGTGGAGGCGGCGGTGGCCGATCCGGCGCGCCCCTTCCACGTGGTGGCCGGCTCGGTATGGAGCATGGTGGCGGATCTGGGGTCGGGGGGGTGGCTCGAGGGGAGGCTCTGCGGCGGCGCCTCGGGCCACCCGGGAAGCGCCCACTTCGACGACGGGCTGCGCGACTGGCTGAACGGCCGGGCGCACCGGTTCGAACTGGATCCGGTGCGGGTGGCCGGCAGGCGGGGTACGGCGCGGCAGATCCTCCGGCCCGAACCGCGCCGGCTGTGAGGTGGGGTTCCATGGCGGCCGAGACCGCCTACCGTGTTCTGAAGCCGCTGGTGGGGGCGGCGCTCTGGCTCCGCTACCGGAGCCGCGTCTACGGGCGGGAGAACGTGCCGCCCGAGGGACCGGTCATCCTGGCCGGCAACCACATCAGTGCGGCGGATCCCGTCCTGATCGCGGTGATCTGCCCGCGCCCGGTCCACTTCTTCGCCAAGCAGGAGCTCCTCCGCTACCCCCTGGTCGCCCAGGCGATCAACGCCTTCGCCATCCCCGTCGACCGCGGCCGCGGCGACCTGAACGCCATGCGCCGGGCGCTCCGCGTGCTGCGGGACGGCGGGGTGCTGGGCGTCCACTACGAGGGCACGCGGAGCCGGAGCGGCGTGCCGCTCCGGCCGCGGGGCGGGGTGGGCTTCCTGGTGGAGCACACCGGCGCGCCGGTGGTCCCGATGGCGGTGGAGGGGACCAACCAGCCGCTTCCTTCCCGGGCCTGGGTCTGGTTCGGGCGGCCGCTCCGCTTCAGCCGCGAGGAGGCGGCCGACCACCAGCGGGTGGCCGAGCAGGTGGCGGCGGAGGTGGAGTGGATGCGGCGGCGGCTCCGCCGCCTGGCGGGCATCGACGAGCCGACGGGGGGAGTGCTGCCCGGTTGACGGTGATCCGGACGGTGCCGGAGACGGTGGAGCGTTCCGACCCGCCGCTGGTGACGGGGAACGACTTCGTGGCGCTGCCCGAGGTGCGCGTCGCGGACGGGGCCGTCCTCTCCGCCAACCTCCTCCACGGCCGGTTGGCCGGCCTGCTGGAGTGGCGCGGAGCCGGCGAGCGCCCGCTGGTGGCGCCGGAGCTCCGGATGGAGGGAAGGACTCTCGAGCCGGAGTGGCGGCCCGAACCCTGGCCGGACGGCCCCCTCTGGGCGATCCGCCTGCTGGCGGAGGCGGAGGGCTACCGCTTCCGCTGGGAGATCGCCGCCCCGGAGGAAGGGCGCGGCTTCGCCCTGGCGCTCCAGGCGGAGCCGGCGGGCGGGGAGCGGCGGCCGGTGGAGCTGGGGCTCCGCTGGTGCCTCGCCTCCCCCGCCTACGCGGCGCTCCGCCGACGGCCCAGCGGCGCCCCTGTCGCAACCTTCTTCGACCGCTGGACGGGGAGCTGGGTGGCGGAGGCGCGGGGCCACGGGCCGCTGGCGGCCCTGGCGGTGCGGGCGGAGCCGGCGACGACGGCCGAGACCGTGGGCGAGGGCGGCGGGGCGGGGGTCGGGCTGCTCCTCGCCGCCCGCTTCGGCGCCGGGGAGGAAGCCCGGTTGGTCGCCTACGTGGGCGCCGGCCGCGAGGCCGACGGCGCCGCCACCGCCGCGGTGGACCTGGCGCGGCACGGCTTCCCGGCGCTCTGGCGGAGCGCGGAGGAGGCGGCCCGGGCCCGGGCCGACCGGGCGAGCGGCGGCCGCTGGCGGCGGGACCCGCTCGCCTGGCGCGCCGTCCGGAACCTTCTCTTCAACCTCCACTTCGCCACCGGGCGGACCGTGGACGACGAGGCGCGCGTCTGGGTCACCTCGCGCTCGCCCCGCTACTACGTGGCGGGCGCCCACTGGAACCGCGACGCGCTGCTCTGGAGCCTGCCGGGCCTCACCCTGGCGGACCCGTCGCGGGCGCGGGAGGCGCTCCTGCAGGCATGGGGGCGGTACGGCCGGAACGCCGGCGAGCACAGCCTCTACCTGGACGGGAGCCTCCTCTACCCGGGCTTCGAGCTGGACCAGCTGGCCGCCTTCCCGGTCGCCACCCGCCTCTATGAGGAGGCGACGGGCGACGAGGGCATCTGGAGGGAGCCGGAGGTGCGCGAGCGGCTCGCCGCCGTGGAGGCGCGGCTCCTGCGAGCGCGGGAGCGGGGGAGACCGCTCTACCGCACCTTCCTCAACCCCAGCGACGACCCGGCCGACCCGCCCTATCTCACCTACGACATGGCGCTGGTGGCGGCCGCCTGGCGGGCGCTGGCCCGGGTGCGGGAGCTGGAGGGAGACCGCGCCGGCGCCTTCCTCCGGCGCCAGGAGGCGGAGGCGGTCCTGGCCGAGCTCCGCCGCCTGGCGGTGACGGAGGGCCCCTTCGGGCCCATGTGGGCGTACGCCTTCGACGGCCGGGGGCGGGTGCTGGCGGGCGACGAACCGGCGGGAAGCCTGATGCTTCTCCCGTATTACGGGGCGGTGGACTCCGGCGACCCGATCCAGCAGGCGACGGCCCGCTGGATCCACTCCCCGGCCAACCCCTACGGGCCGCGGGGCCGCTTCCCCTGGGCGCGCTCGCCCCACGCCGACCACCCCTGGCTGCTGGCGGCGGTGAGCGACCTCCTGGCCGGCTGGGAGGTGGAGAGCCGCCTGCGCGAGCTGGCCGAGGCGCGACTGGACGGCGGCCTGGCCTGCGAGACGGTCCGCCAGGAGGACGGCTCCGCGGCGACGGGAGCCGCCTTCGCCACCTGCGCGGGGTGGCTCGGCACGGCGCTTCTCCGCCGGCTGGGGGCGGACGCGTGAGCGCCGGCCCCGCCGGCTGGCGGGTGCCGCCGGTCCTGGCCCCCGGCTTGGACCTGCTCGTGGTGGGCTACAACCCGGGCCGGCGGAGCGGCCTGACCGGCCACCACTTCGCCGGCCCGGGCAACCGTTTCTGGCGCATGCTGGCCCGCTCGGGCTGGACGCCGGTGGAGCTGGCGCCCGAACAGGACCGGGAGCTCCCCCGCTACGGCATCGGCATCGTCAACCTGGTCGACCGGGTGACGCCCGGGTCGGCCGACCTGGGCTGGCCGGAGATGGTCGAGGGCGGCCGCCGCCTCCGCGCGGAGGCGGAGCGCTGGCGGCCGCGACGCCTGGCCTGCCTCGGCAAGGACGTGGCCCGCGCGGTGCTGGGCCTTCCCCGCTCGGCTCCCCTGGACTGGTCGGCCGACGCGGGTCAGCTGGAGCTCTCCCGGGGTCCCCTGCCCGTCGCCTGCCTGCCCAACCCATCCGCCCGGAGCACGGTCCCCTCCGCCGTCCAGCTGGCCGTCTGGGGCGAGCTGGCCGCCGCCTGCGGCCGGCGGGCCAGGTAGCGGGTGGCGGCCAGGAGGACGACCAGCCCGCCGCTGACCGCGTAGAAGGCGCGGAGCGCGGGGGTGTCGCTTCCTGCCAGGACGCCGTGGAACCAGGCCAGCACCCAGGCCAGGAGCACCACGCGGTGGAGCGGGAGCCAGAGCCGCCGTCCCAGGTGTGGGCCCCAGCGGCGGGCCATGGCCGGGCCGAGCCCGGCGCTCACCGCGCCCAGGAGCGCCAGGTAGGCGCCCAGGACGCCGGCCGCCACCGGACCCGTCCGGTAGACCGCGCCCCCGGGCAGGAGCGCACCGCGCCAGCCCACCTGGACGAAGGGGTCCAGCGCCAGGGCGACGGCGTGGGTGGCCACCAGCGCCAGCGCTGCCAGCGAGAGGACCGAGTGCGTCCGGTACAGGAAGTCGGGCGACGGGCGCCGCCGGCCCCAGCGCCACGGGTGGGAGAGCGCGAGGCCGGCGAGGACGGCCAGCTCCAGCAGCACATAGGCGCTCATCCCGGCTGCCCGCGCCACCACCCAGGGAAAGGTCCGGCTGCCGAAAAAGGGCGCGGCCAGCGTCCCGAGCAGGTAGCCGGCCAGCCAGCCCGCGCCCAGCGCGAGGAAGAACCCCGGGATCGAGAGGCCGCCCTCGTTCCGCTCGGCCTCCACCGCGCCCTGCCGTCCCGCGCTCATGCCGCGGCCCTCCAGATGAGGAAGGGCGCCATCCGGCTGCTCCAGCCCAGCTCCTCTTCCTCCGTCACCCAGAGGGCGGCCAGTCGCTCGCGCTCCGCCAGCTCCCGCACCCCCGTCGCCCCCTCCACGAAGAGCGCCTTGGACCAGACCTCGCACCAGGCCGGATCCGCGCCCACCACCGTCACCGCCAGGAGCCCGGAGGCGGCCGGCTCGCCGGTCCGCGGGTCGATCAGGTGGTGGACCGGCCGGTCACCGGCCAGCCAGCGCCGGCGGCGGACGGAGGAGGTGCAGACCGCCCGGTCCCGGACCGCCAGCACCGCCACCGGGGCCGCGCCCCCGCGCGGATCCTCCACCCCCACGCGCCACCCGTCCCCTTCCGGTCCGGGGCCCCGGCAGACGAGATCGCCCCCGGCGTTGACCAGGAAGTTGCCCGAGACGGGCGCCATCTCCCGCGCGGCCAACCGGACCGCGTAGCCCTTGCCGATCCCGCCCAGGTCGAGCGGCGCCCCCCGCAGCCGGAGCGCGCGCCGTCGCGGCCGGCGCTGGAGCCAGCCGGAGTCTCGCAGCGGCCGTGCCCGGCCCTGGGGAGCGGGGAGGCGAAGGGTTCCCCGCCCGACCGGCAGCGTCCGGTCGTAGCCGATCCTGACCAGCGCCTCCAGCACGCGCGGGTCGAAGCGGCCGCCGGTCCGTCGCCGGGCCCGCGCCGCCAGGGCGACCACCCGGTAGAGGAGCGGGTCGACCTCCTGCCAGCCGTCGCCGCCCCGGTTGAACCGCATCAGCGGCGAGTCGGGCTGGAAGCGGGTGCAGACCCGTTCCACCTCGGCGAACCGGGCCAGCGCCCGGCGCGCCGCCTCGTCCAGGCGTTCCACCCCCGCAGGGGCCCCCGGCGGCTCGACGGTGCGGATCTCGATCTCGGTCGCCATGGCGCGGCCGTGCCACTCGCCCATGAGGATCGCTTCCTCGGCCCGGTCAACTGGCGCCCGTGGTCGTCTGCACCTGCGGCATGGACGGAAGGCTCGGCGCCGGAGGGGGCGGGGGCAGCGCGGCCGCCTGCCCCGCGGCGGCGCGGGCCCGGCGGTCCAGCGCGGTCAGCTGCACCTCGGCCGTGCGGAGCCGCTGGTCCAGCTCCTGCGAGCGCTGGAGGAGCTGGCGGAGCTCGGGAGGAAGGTCCGCCTGGGACGCCCGGCGGCTGGCGGCGGTGGGATGGGCCGGGCGCGGCGGATGGCCCGCCGCCCAGGCCACCGTTCCGCCGAAGAGCGCCAGCGCGCCCGCCAGCCATCCGGCCGTCCAGCGGGCCATCCGCCTCCGGCGCAGCTCGAGCCGCGTCACCGGGCCGGGCTGCGCCGCGTGCCGCGCCCGGCGGCTCATTCTCCCCACCCCTCGGAGCCCTCTTCCTCCCCGGACCCGAAGAAGGAGGAGATGCCGTCGTGCTCGCGCTCTCCCTCGTCGCCGCGGCTGGAAGAGGCGCCGGTCGTCGTGTCCACGCGCGGCGCCGCCTGCGCGGCCTGCTGGGCCTGGAGCCGGGCCTGGCGCGCCCGGGCGAGGAGCGCCTGCTCCTGCCGGAGCTGCTGCTGGGCCGCGGCCAGCGCCTGCTCCAGCTGCCGCTCCCGGTCGTTGAGCGAGGAGAGCGTCTGCTCCTGGGCCGCCACCTGCCGGCTCAGGCTCTCCTGGAGCGCCTTCAGCTGCGCCGTCGACATGCCCGAGGAAGCGGTGCCGGGAGCGGCCTGGACCACCCCCGGGGCGTCTCGCAGCGCGGCGGCCCCCCCGGCGACGAAGGCGCCCACGGCCCCCAGTACGGCCAGCGTCCGTCCCACTCGTGCCATCGCCTCACGCCTCCCGCCGGACCCTTTCCTCCCACGGGTCCAGCCTCGGGGGCAAAGGTACCCGGCGGCTCTCACGGCCGGCCAAGGGGAACCTGAGAAACGGGTAAGAAGTGGCATGGCCACGTAGCCGTCCCCCGCCGGTGCGAAGAACGTCCATCCCAGGCAACGGTTCAGAAACCTTCCGCAACCTTCCTGACAGATCGCGAAAGGGATTACAAGTTGGTTACGCTTCGCGCGCTCCGATTGAGGCGGCTCTTCCAGCCATGGTAGCCTCGCCCGTGGAGGCAACTCTCCCTTACTGTCACATTCCGCACCAGGCGTCCGGAGGAAGGGGGACCTCCTTCGGAGCCTGAGGCCCCGGGGAGGTCGTCCGTTTGACCGTTCGTCTCTACCGACCGGGTCTCTTCCGGACCCTGGCGGTTCTGCTCCTGGCCGTCCTGCTCGCGGCCGGCGCGCCGGCAGGTTTCGCCTCGGCCCAGTCGCCCCAGAGCTTCACCGACATCGGGGGGCACTGGGCCGAGGCTTACATCCTGGCCGCCCAGTCGGCCGGCGTGCTCACCGTCCCGGAGGACGGCAAGTTCCGTCCGGACGCGGCGACCACGCGCGAGGCCTTCGCCGTCTGGATGGCACGGGCCCTGGAACTCCAACCGGTGACGCCGCAGAAGGCGCCCTTCGTCGACTGGAGCAGCATTCCCGCCGAGGATCGGGGACTGGTCGCCGCGGCGGTCCAGGCGGGCGTCCTCAAGGGCTATCCGGGCGGGTACTTCCTGCCGAACCGGGCGCTCAACCGCGCCGAGATGGGCGTCATCTTCGGCCGGGCCCTCGAGAAGCTGGGCGTCACGCCGGAGCCGCGGTACTTCTGGGAGTTTCAGGATCACGACGCCATCCCCGCCTGGGCGAACGAGGCCAGCGCCGCGGTGAAGAAGAACATCATCACCGGCAGGCCCTCGGCGCCGGGCCAGCTGGCGCTCTACGCGCCCTTCGACGCCACCACCCGGGCGGAGACGGTCACGATGCTGGTCCGCTTCATGGACGTACGCTTCCAGCTCCTGGGCGTCCAGCCGCCGCCCAAACCGGCGCCCACACCGGGAACGATCCTGACCGGCTGGGCGTCCTCCGGCGATCTGGACTCGCTCGACGCGGGTGCCGACCGGATCAACTGGGTGATCACCATGGGATACACGGTGGATACTTCGGCGGGTGGAGCCGGCACGCTCGTGGGCAGCGACAGCCCGGCGCTCTTCCAGTGGGCGCGCGACCACCAGAAGCCGTTGTTCTTCCGGGTGAGCCTGTTCGGCGGTCCCGGCATCCACCGGGTGTTGGCCGACCCGGCCGCACAGCAGCGGCTGATCCAGAACATCCTGACCGTCGCCAGCCGCGGCTACAGCGGCGTCAACATCGACTTCGAGTACCTGCAGAACGCCGACCGGGATCTCTTCACCCAGTTCGCGACGACGCTGGCCCAGCGGCTGCACGCCCAGAACCTGCTCCTGACGATCGATCTGCCCTGGCGCGACGCAGCCAGCGCCAACAGCTGGGGTCACGACTTCGACTATGCTGCGCTGGGCAAGGTAGCCGACTACCTGATCATCATGACCTACGACCAGCATTACCCCGGCAGCGCTCCCGGACCCGTCGGCTCGCTTCCGTGGATGCAGCAGGGGCTCGCCTGGGCCGTCCAGCAGGCACCGGCGCAGAAGATCCTTCTCGGCATCCCGGCCTATGCCGACGACTGGGCGCCGGGCCAGCCCACCAGGGCCTGGTACATTGAAGGCGCGCGCAACCTGATCGCGAAGTACGGCGTCCAGCCCATTCCGCATCCCGACCTGGGCGAGACGCAGTTCTTCTACACCGATAGCAGCGGCGTCCGGCACGAGGTCTGGTTCACCGACAACGCCGGCCTGGCGGCCAAGCTGGGCCTGGTGCGACAATACGGGTTGGCGGGTGCTGCCATCTGGAAGTTCGGCTATGAGACGCCGGACTGGTGGGGCGTGATCCGGCAGGCACTGCCCTGAGAGGGTCCGGGGGTTCGAGGGTCCCGCCCGGGCCTGAGGGCGAGGGCGGCGAGGTGAGCCGGCGGCCGGGGCGCGCGGGCGCCCCGGCCGTCCGTCGTCTGGGGGGGACGGCGATGCGGGGGGACAAGGTGCTGCGGGATCCGGTCCACGGCCTGATCCGCGTCCCGGCGGAGATCGTGCCGGTGGTCGACGCGCCGGAGTTGCAGCGCCTCCGCCGGATCGCCCAGCTGGGGATGAGCTTCCTGACGTTTCACGGGGCGGAGCACTCGCGCTTCGGACACGCGCTGGGGGCCATGTTCCTCTTCGGGGAGGTGGCCGACCAGCTGGGCCGGCTGGGGGTGGGCCTCACGCCGGAACAGCGGCTGCTGGGCTCGCTGGCGGCGCTCCTCCACGACCTGGGCCACGGGCCGCTCTCCCATGCCCTGGAGGCCGAGTCGACCGGCGGCCTCGGCCACGAGAGCTGGGGACGGCGGATCCTCCTCGGCGAGACGGAGATCCACCGCCGGCTGGAGGCGCTGGACCGGGAGCTGCCGGAGCGGATCGCGGCGGTGCTGGAGGGAAGGCGGGAGCCCCTCCTCCACCACCTGATCTCCAGCCAGCTGGACGTGGACCGCATGGACTACCTCGTCCGGGACTCGCTCTACACCGGCGCCAGCGCCGGTCGTTTCGACGTGGGCCAGCTGATCCACGTGCTGGGGGGCGTGCACGAGGAGCATCCGGTCGTCCTCCACAAGGGCGTCTGGACCGTGGAGGAGTATTCTTCGCCCGCTACTACATGTACCAGCAGGTCTACCACCACAAGACCACGCGCGGCGCCGAGCGGCTCTTCCAGGCGGTCGTCCGCCGCGCCCGCCTTCTCTGCCGGCAGGGTCTCCTCCCCCGTGAGGCACCGCTGGCTCCGATCCTTCTCGGCACGGCGGGGGTGGAGGAGTACCTCGAGCTGGACGACGTGGAGCTCTGGGTGGCGCTGAAGCGCTGGCGGGAGGGACCCGACCCGATCCTGGCCGACCTCAGCCGGCGGCTCCTGGAGCGGCGGCTCTTCAAACCCGTCTACCGCCGGACCTTCCGGGAGGTGGACGAGGAAGCGGTGGCGGAGGCCCATCGCCTTGCCGCCGACGAGGTGCGCGCGGCCGGCTGCGACCCCGAGTTCTACCTGCACCTGGACCGCACCGGCCGGCCCGGGTACGCGCCGTACCAGGGGGCCGGCGCGGGCTCGCCACCCATCTGGGTGGAGGACGAGAGGGGACGTCCCGTCCCCCTGGAGGAGCTCTCGCCCACGGTGGCCGCCCTCACCGTGCCGCGCCAGGCGATCGTCTGGTACGCGCCCGAGGAGCTCCGCCCGCGCCTGGCGCCGCTCCTCCGGCGGGCCATGGAGGCGGCGTGAGCGATGCGGATCGCCATGGTCGGCTACCCGGCGTACGGCGGGAGCGGCGTGGTGGCCAGCGAGCTGGGGTTGGCGCTGGCGCGGCGAGGTCACGAGGTCCACTTCATCAGCTACGAGCTGCCCTTCCGGCTTCGTCGCCCCGGGACGGAGGTGGAGCGCCTGATCCGCTTCCACCGCGTCGAGGTCCCCCGCTACCCGCTCTTCGACTACCCGCCGTACGAGCTGGCGCTGACCAACAAGCTGGTGGACGTGGCCCGCCGGCAACGGATCGACCTCTTCCACGTCCACTACGCGATCCCCCACGCGGCGGCCGCGGAGCTGGCGCGGGAGATCCTGCGGCCCCTGCGGACGCCGGTGGTGACCACGCTCCACGGAACCGACATCAGCCTGATCGGACGGGACCCTTCCTTCCGGGAGGTGACCGCGCACAGCATCCGGGAGAGCGACGCGGTCACCGCCGTCTCCCGCTGGCTGGCGGACGAGACGGTCCGCCAGCTGGGCGTGCCCAGACCCCAGGTCATCCCCAACTTCGTCGACGCCGAGGTCTACCGCCGCCGGCCGCGGCGCCAGCTGGTGAAGGAGTGGGCCGCGCCGGGCGAGCTCGTGCTCTGCCACGTCTCCAACTTCCGCCCCGTCAAGCGGGTGCAGGCGGTCGTCCGCATCTTCGCCCGAGTCGCGGCCTCTGTGCCGGCGCGGCTGCTGATGGTCGGCGACGGACCGGAGCTGGCCAGCGCCGAGGCGGCGGTGGACGCGCTGGGGGTGGGGGAGCGGGTCCGCTTCCTGGGGCGTCAGGACGACGTGACCGCGCTCCTGGGGGAGGCCGACGTGCTCCTCCTGCCGTCCGAGACCGAGAGCTTCGGACTGGTGGCGCTGGAGGCGATGGCCGCGGAAGCGGTGGTGATCGCCTCGAACCGGGGTGGGCTGCCGGAGGTGGTGGTGGACGGCGAGACCGGCTTCCTCTTCCCTCCGGAGCAGGAAGAGCGGATGGCCGACGTGATCGTGGCCCTGGCCCGGGACCCGGAACGCCGCCGTGCCATCGGTCGCGCGGCGCGCCGGAGGGCGATGGAGGGGTTCGGTGTGGAGCAGGTGGTGGGAAGCTACGAGCGTCTCTATCAGAGCCTGGCCGGGTGACCGTCGTGAGCGCCGTCATGACCAATGAAAGCGGTCGACCCTCCCCCCTTCCGTTCGAAAGATTCCCTTTGCGTCGAGCGCCCGGATCGAATATCTTTGCAGGGTAAACGCAAGGTTCCACGCAAGGGGGAGCATCCATGGACGAACAGCAGCTGCTGGAGGAAATCTTGCGGCGATGCGACGAGGGCGGCGGCAAGTTCTCCGTCCCGGTGCAGGAGCTGGCTGAAAGCTTGGGCGTCGAGCGCAGCAAGCTCTATTACCTGCTCAACAAGTGGCGGGAGAAGGGCCAGATCGAGACGCGGAACCGCGGCCGGCTGGGCATGGAGATCGGTCGCCCGGGAAGCGGCGTGGCGCGGCTGGCCACCCGGGGTCGGGGCCGGACGGGCGCCCGCGGGGCTGCACGGGGCCGCCGTGGCGGACAGGCGGCGGAAGTGGCGGCGGCTGTTTCGGACAGCCGTGTCTACTGCCCCTGGTGCGGTTCGCCGGTGGCCGAGGAATGGCGCTTCTGCTACCACTGCGGGAACCGGCTGCCCGCGAAGGAGCAGGTCCCCGGCGCCTGATCGGGCGACCCTGCGCTGTCGAAAAAGGTAGAGACAGGAGAAGGACGGCCCGGATCCGGGCCGTCCTTGCATGTTGCCACTCCTCCGCTCCGCGAGCTTGCTGCAACTCCCTCAGCGTAGGTCCGAGAGGCCTCCAACGATCCACCTCCTCGCTCCGGGCGAGTAACTTTTGATCTTCCTGCACATACTCGCCCCGTGCCGCAGGGGACTGAACGTCCCGGAGATGTGGAGGAAGGAGGCTATCCTTGTGTCCGCACGGCGGCGTCTGGTGGCTGGATGGGTGGTCGTCACGGTGGGCCTCTCGGCGGCCGGGGGCGCAGCCCTGGCGCGCGCGGTCGCACCGGCTCCTGCAGCCCGGGAGGTGAGGGCGGCTCCGGCTGCGGCGAACGACCCTGCCGCCGGAGCCGGCCTCACCTTGGGCGGGGTGAGCGGGGAGGAGGATCCCCACTTACGTCCCCGGCCCGCACCGTCCCTTCTCGGCTCTCCGCCGCCCGGGGCGCCTGCGGCCCCGGGGGAGGCGGCGAAGCCGGCGGGCCCGGCGGCGGGGGAAAGCCCGAACGGGCGCGGACCGGTGGTGGAGGACGGCGAGGGGCTGGCCTCCCAGCTGGCGGCGGCGATCCGGGCGGGCGGCACCTCCATGGGCCCGGGAGAGGTCTCGCTGGTGGCCGAGACGATCGTGCGCGAGGGGCGGCGCCACCAGCTCGACCCCTGGCTGATCTACGCCGTGATCCGCCACGAAAGCGGCTTCAACCCGGAGGCGCGCGGCGCCGCCGGTGAGATCGGGCTGATGCAGATCCTCCCCTCCACCGCCCGCTGGATCCACCGGAACCTGATGGGCGGGGGCGAGCTGCAGCTCTCCGCCCTGTTCGACCCCGTCACCAACGTCCGCTACGGGACGGCCTACCTGGCGCGGCTGATCCGGCAGAACGGCGGCGACGTGGCCCTGGCGCTGACCGCCTACAACGCCGGCTCCACCTGGGCCGCCCCCAGCGGGTATGCCCTGGCGGTGCTGACCATCGTCGACCGCGTCCACCACCGCCTCGAGACGCCGGCGCCGCCGGCGGCCGCCCCGGCCAGGTCGGATCCCCCCTCACCCCCCAGCCCGTCCAGCCGCGACCGCGTGCCCAGCTGAGGCGTCCGACGGTGTAACATAAGGCCCGGCGCCCGCCGCCCGCCGGCTGGCGGGTGGCCGGAGGTGAGCGCGAGATGGCGTCCGCAGGTTCGCAGGCTGGCACCCCCGACCGGGGGCCGTCGCCTGCTCCGCGACCGGCTCCCGAGGAGATGGAACGACTGCTGAAGGCGGCGCACCAGGTGGCCCTCCACGCCTGGGCGCCGTACTCGCGTTTCCGCGTCGGGGCGGCGCTGCTCGATCAGGAGGGGCGCCTCTTCAGCGGATGCAACGTGGAGGTCGCCTCCTACCGGCTGACCACCTGTGCCGAACAGGCTGCGGTGGCGGCGGCGGTGGCCGCAGGCGCCCGGCGGATCCGGGCGCTGGCCGTGGTCAGCCCCGACAGCCCGGAATGCCTGCCTTGCGGCGGTTGCCGGCAGACGCTGGCGGAGTTCGCCGACCCGGACCTGCCCGTCATCCTGGAACGGGCCGACGGCACCCCTCTCCTCCTGCGACTGGAAGAGCTGCTCCCCCGCACCTTCCGGCTGGCACCGCCCGGGCTCCGGGACGCCCGATCCGACCCGGAGGCCACCCGCCCCGGCCGCGGGGGTGGTTCCCGGTGAGCCGGCCCGTCGACTTCATCGAGGCGAAGAAGCGGGGCGAGGAGCATCCCGCAGGCGCCATCCGCGCCTGGATCGAGGCGTACATGGCCGGCCAGGTGAGCGACGCCCAGATGGCTGCCTGGATGATGGCGGTGCTCTGGCGGGGGATGAGTCCGGCGGAGACCGCGGCGCTGACGCAGGCGATGGCGGCCACGGGCGAGCGCCTCGATCTCGGCTCCCTCCCCGGGCCGCACGTGGACAAGCACAGCACCGGCGGCGTGGGCGACAAGGTGACGCTGGTGGCCATTCCCCTCCTGGCGGCGCTGGGCCTGCCGGTGGTCAAGCTCTCCGGCCACGGCCTCGGCCACACCGGCGGTACCCTGGACAAGCTGGAGTCCATCCCGGGCTTCCGCACCCGCCTCGAGGCGGAGGAGGCGCTGGCGCAGGCCCGCCGCATCGGCCTGGTGGTCGCCGGCCACTCCGCCCGGCTGGCGCCCGCCGACGCCCGCATGTACGCCCTTCGCGACGTGACCGCCACCGTCGACTCCATCCCCCTGATCACCGCCAGCATCCTCTCCAAGAAGCTGGCGGGCGGTGCGGACGCGGTGGTGATCGATGTCAAGGTGGGCTCCGGCGCCTTCATGAGCCGGGAGGAAGAGGCGCTCCGCCTGGCGCGGAGCCTGGTGGCCACGGGGCGGGAGCTGGGCCTGACCGTCCACGGCGTGCTGACCCAGATGGAGCAGCCGCTGGGCCGGACGGTGGGCAACGCCCTGGAGGTGCGTGAGGCCGTCGAGGCGTTGGCCGGGCGGGCCGAACCGGACCTGCGCGCCTGCACCGAGGCGCTGGCGGCGGAGGCGCTCCTGCTCTCCGGCAGGGCGCCGGACCAGGAGGCGGCGCTGGCCCAGGTGCGCCAGACCTGGTCGCGGGGCGCCGGCCTGGAGCGATTGGCGCGCATGGTCGAGGCGCAGGGCGGCGATCCGCGCGTGGTGGAGGAGCCGGAGCGCCTGCCGCTGGCGCCGGTCGAGGCCGAGCTGGCGGCTCCCGCCTCCGGCTGGCTGGAGCGGCTGGACGCCCGCCGCGTGGGCGAGGCGGTCATGTCGCTGGGAGCCGGCCGGAGGCGCGAGGGCGATCCGGTCGACCATGGCGTCGGCGCCGTGGTGCTGGCCAAGGTCGGGCAGCGGGTGGAGAAGGGGCAGCCGCTCGTCCGCTTCCTCGCCCGCGACGAGGAAGCCGCGCGGGACGCCGTGCGCCACGTGGCTGCCGGCGTCCGGGTGGCGGAGGAGCCGGTGCCGCCGCTGCGGCCCGTGCTGGGTATCGTGCGGAATCCGGAAGACGGGTAGAATACTGAGGCGAAAAGCGTAGACCGGCGGCGGGCGCGGGGTGGCCGCAAGCGTGGAGGGGCGCGGCCTCCGGCCGCAGGCCGCCCGAGGAGGCCGAAAGCGATGGTGGAGCTGGACCGGACCGAGCGTGAGATGATTCTCTTCCTGCAGGAGGACGGCCGCATGTCCTTCGTCGATCTGGCCAAGCGGATCGGCGTCACCGAGGGGACCATCCGCCGGAAGTTCCAGCGCCTGGTCCAGGAAGGGATCATCCACATCGCCGCGGTCTCCGACCCCTTCCAGATCGGTTTCCGCACCCCGGCCCTGATCGGGATCAACGTCGAGACCCACCGCCACGAGGACGTGGTCAAGGCGCTCTGCGCCATGCCCAGGGTCCGGTACGTGGCCGCCGCCACGGGCGACTTCGACATCCTGGTCGAGGCCTACTTCGCCTCCAACGAGGAGCTGTCGCGCTTCCTGATCGAGGATCTGGCCGCCATCGATGGCATCGTGGACACCGCCACCTCGCTGGAGCTGAGGATTTTCAAGCAGAGCTTCACCTGGGGGATCGCCGGCTACCGGCCCGAGCGGGCGCTGGCGGAGAAGACGTAAGCCCTCCCGCCAGAAGTTGCGAGGGGACCGGCGGCAGGGAACAGGGTGCCGGGGCCGAACCGACTCAGCAGCAGTCGGGGTCGGAGCCGAGAGGGCGGCGTCCCGGATCCCCGGGGGCTCGGCCTCCGATCCAGAGGGGGCTGAGCCATGACCAGATCGGTGCCTTGCAACCTGGCCCTCGTCGGCCACTCCGGTTCCGGCAAGACCACCCTGGCGGAGTCCGTTCTGGCGCTGGCAGGGGCGGTGGGCCGGCGGGGGCGCGTGGAGGACGGCAACGCCACCCTGGACTTCGAGCCGGAGGAAGTCCAGCGGAAGATCTCGCTCTTCACCGGTTTCGCCACCCTGCGCTGGCACGACCAGCCACTCACGCTCCTGGACGCGCCCGGATACTTCGACTTCGCCGCCGAGTCGCTGGCGGCCCTCCGCGGCGCCGACGCCGCCGCCCTGGTGGTGGACGCCTCCGCCGGCCCCCAGGTGGGCGGCGTGCAGGCCTGGGACCGCGCGGGCGAGGCCGGTCTGGCGCGCTTCGTCCTGGTCAACAAGATGGACCGCGAGCGAGCCCACTTCGACGGGGCGCTGGAGCCGCTCCGATCCCTGGCGGGCTCCCGCCTGGTGCCCCTTACCCTTCCTGTGGGAGCCGAATCGGGCTTCCGCGGCGTCCTGGACGTCCTCAGCGGCCAGGCCTGGGGCCGCGCCGGCGGCAGGCGCGTGGAGATCGAGGCTCCCCCTGAGCTCCTCGAGCAGGCGGCCGGGTACCGGCAGCAGCTGTTCGAGCTGGCCGCCGAGCAGGACGAGGCGATGCTGGAGCGCTATCTCGAGGCGGGCGAGCTCAGCCCCGAGGAGCTGGAGCGGGGTCTCGTCGCCGCCGTCCGGGCGGGCGACCTCGTGCCGGCCTTCGCCCTCTCCGCCACCTCCGATCTGGGCGTGGAGGAAGCGCTGGAGCAGATCCTCCGCCTGGCGCCGGAGCCGGCGGCGCGCAGCCGGGCGCTGGCCGTCTCCGGGCCCGGCGGTGCGACGGCGGAGCTGAGCGGGGATCCCGGGGCGCCCCTCTGCGCCCAGGTGATCAAGACCCAGACCGACCCGTACGTGGGCCGCCTCTCCGTCCTGCGCATCTTCCAGGGCACCCTGCGGGCCGACTCCCAGGTCTGGAACGTCAACCGGGAGGCGGCGGAGCGGGTGGCGCAGATCTTCGTCCTGAAGGGCAAGGAGCAGCAGGCGGTGGCGTCGGCGACGGCAGGGAGCATCGTGGCGCTGGCCAAGCTGGCGGTCACCCAGACCGGCGACACGCTGACGACGCCGGAGGCGCGGCTCCAGGTGCCGCCCCTCCCGGTCCCCGAGCCGGTCTACACCATGGCCGTCCAACCCAAGGCCCGCGGCGACGAGGACAAGGTGAGCGCCGGACTGGCCCGTCTCCTCGAGGAAGACCCGTCGCTCCGGGTGGAACGGAACCACGAGACGCACCAGGTGCTGGTCTCCGGCATGGGCGACGTCCACCTGGAGGTGCTCCGCGACCGGCTCCGGCGGAAGTTCCAGGTGGAGGTGGAGCTGGTCGAGCCCAGGGTCGCCTTCCGCGAGACCATCCGGAAGCACGCCCGCGCCGAGGGGAAGCACAAGAAACAGACGGGCGGCCACGGGCAGTACGGGCACGTCTTCCTCCAGATCGACCCGCTTCCCGAGGCCGAGTTCGACTTCGTCGACAAGATCTTCGGCGGCGCGGTCCCCCGCCAGTACATCCCCGCGGTGGAGAAGGGCGTCCGCGAGACCATGGCGGAGGGGGTGCTGGCCGGCTACCCGGTCACCCACGTCCGCGTCACCCTCGACGACGGCTCCTACCACCCCGTCGACTCGTCGGAGATGGCCTTCAAGATCGCCGCCTCCCTCGCCTTCAAGAAGGCCTTCCACGAGGCCGACCCGGTCCTGCTGGAGCCCGTCGACGAGGTGACGGTGGTCGTCCCCGAGGAGTACCTGGGGGACGTGCTCGGCGATCTCAATCGGCGGCGCGGCCGGGTGCTGGGCATGGAGCGGGACGGGGAGCACCAGGTGGTCCGCGCCGAGGTGCCCGAGACCGAGATGCTCCGCTATGCCGTGGACCTGCGCTCGATGACGCGGGGCTGGGGCCGCTTCCGGCAGCGGTTCGTGCGCTACGAGGAGATGCCCTCCCACATCGCCCAGCAGGTGATCGAGCGGAGCCGGCAGCTGAGCGGGGTGGCGGCGGAGTAGCGGTCGCGCGTCGAAGACGGGGCGGGCAGGGGCGCAGACGGTGCCCCTGCCCGCATTGTTCGGAGAGGGCGGGCTTCCTATAATGATCAAAGACAGACAAGGTCAGAGATCGAGCCGGGAGCGGAGGCAGGAATGGCCGTGCGGACCTTGGCAGACCTGATCGAAGCCTTCCTCCTCGAGCGCCTCCGGGAGAGGGAGACGCTGGAGATCCGGAGGATCGAGCTGAGCGAGCGGTTCGGCTGCGCGCCCTCGCAGGTCAACTACGTGCTGGAGACACGCTTCCGGCCGGAGCGCGGCTTCCTGGTGGAGAGCCGGCGGGGCGGCGGCGGGTACATCCGGATCCGCAGGCTTCCGGCGCTGGCGGCGGGCCGGCGGCTCCTGCAGGAGGCGGCTGCCGTCGGCGAGCGCATCTCCCAGGACCAGGCGCTCCGCCTGATCGAGAGCCTGCGGGCCGAGCGCCTGCTGAGCGAACGGGAGGCGATCCTCCTGGCGGTGGCGGTGGACCGCTCGGTCCTGGCGCTGGAGCTGCCCTGGCGGGATCAGATCCGGGCGAGGCTCCTGGCGGCCATGCTGGGCGTCCTCGGCCGTGTGGAGGGTGAAGGGGCTGCACTATAATCAACCATCCGGAGGTGGTCGCATGCTCTGCCAACGTTGCGGCGAGCGGCCGGCCACGGTGCATGTGACGCGCATCGTCAACGGGGTGAAGACGGAGCTCCACCTCTGCCGCGCCTGCGCGGAGGCGAGCGAGCCGGGCATCTCCTCGCAGGCGCCTTTTTCGATTCATAACCTGCTCGGAGGATTGCTCCACCCGCTGGCGGGCTCCGCGGCATCCGGGAGCGAGCTGCGCTGCCCGTCCTGCGGCACGACCTACGAGGAGTTCGCGCGCACCAGCTTCCTGGGGTGCGAGGAATGCTATACCGCTTTCGCGCCACAGCTGGAGCCGCTCCTGAGGAAGATCCAGGGAGCCGACCAGCACCGCGGCAAGCGACCGGTGGCCAGGAGCCGGCGCCCCAGGGCCGGCTACGGGCAGGCCGGCGCGGAGGCGGGCTCTCAGCCGGTGCAGGGCGGCGCCCAGGAGCGGCTCGCCCGGCTGCGCCGCCAGCTGGAGGAGGCGGTGCAGGCGGAGGAGTACGAGCGCGCCGCCGAGCTGCGTGACGCGATCCGAAAGCTGGAGGCGGAGACGGCAGCGGGAAAGGGGGCGGGTTGATGTCGCTGGAGCGCGTCTTGCGGAGCCCGGGCGGTGCCTGGCTGACCGGCTCGGGCCCGGCCGCGGACGTGGTCGTCTCCAGCCGCGTCCGCCTGGCGCGGAATCTGCGCCCCTACCCCTTCCCGACGAAGCTCTCGCCGGAGCAGGCGCGGCACGTGATCGACGAGGTGCGCGCGGCACTGAACGCGCTCCCACCCACCCGTTCGGGCCGCCTGGAGCTGGTGGAGCTCCAGGCTCTGGAGCCGCTGGAACGGCTGGTCCTGGTGGAGAAGCACCTGATCAGCCCGCAGCTGGCGACCACCGAGCTGCCGGCGGCGGTGGCCGTCGACCCGTCCGAGAGCCTCAGCCTGATGGTCAACGAGGAAGAGCACCTCCGCCTCCAGTCCCTGGCCTCGGGGCTCCAGCTGCGGGTGGCCTGGGAGGCGGCCGACCGGCTGGACGACGAGCTCTCGGAGCGGCTCGACTTTGCATACGACGAGCGGCTCGGGTACCTTACCACCTGCCCGACCAGCACGGGGACCGGGATGCGGGTCTCGGCGATGATGCATTTGCCCGCCCTGGTACACTCAAACCAGGCGGGTGAGCTGGTCAGCACGCTGGCCCGCGTGGGCGTGGTGGTCCGGGGTATCCACGGCGAAGGAAGCAAGGCCTACGGGAACCTCTTCCAGATCTCGAACCAGATCACGCTGGGACGGGCGGAGTCGGAGATCATCGAAAGCCTGGAGGCGGTGGTGCAGCAGTTGGTCGAGCGCGAGCGAGGCGCGCGCGAGCTCCTCTACCGGGAGCGGAGGACGCAGCTGCAGGACCAGGTGGGTCGGGCCTACGGCCTGCTCACCCACGCCTACGCCATCTCCTCCGAGGAGGCGCTGTCGCTCCTCTCCACGCTCCGCCTGGGGGTCGACCTGCAGCTGGTCCCGCAGGTGCGGCCGGAGGTCTGCAACGAGCTGATGGTAGCGGTCGGTGCGGCGAGCGTCCAGTACCGGGAGGGACGGCTGCTGGAGCCCGCCGAGCGTGATATCCGGAGAGCCGCGATGATCCGGGAAAGGCTGGCCTCGCGGCAGGCCCCGAGGGGGGAAGGCTGATGTTCGGACGATACTCGGAGCGCGCCCAACGGGTGATCCTCCTCGCCCAGGAGGAAGCGCGCCGGCTTGGTTACAACTACGTGGGCACCGAGCACCTCCTGTTGGGCCTCATCCGCGAGGGGACCGGAGTGGCGGCCCGGGCGCTCCAGAACATGGGCGTCGACCTGGACCAGGTCCGCGCGGAGGTGGAGAAGATCATCGGCCGCGGCAACGGCCCGGTGGGCGGGGAGATCGGCTACACGCCGCGCGCCAAGAAGGTGGTCATGGAGCTGGCCATCGAGGAGGCCCGGCTCCTGGGCCACAACTACGTGGGCACCGAGCACCTCCTCCTGGGGCTGATCCGGGAGGGGGAGGGCGTCGCCGCGCGCGTCCTCGAGAACATGGGGGTCGACCTGGAGAAGACCCGCCGCGAGGTGATCCGCCTCCTCGGCGGGAGCGCCCCGGCCCAGCCGCCGACGGCGGCCCGGCCGGCACCGGGCCGGCGGACCAGCCGTTCCAACACGCCGGTGCTGGACAACTTCGGCCGCGATCTGACCCAGCTGGCGGAGGAAGGGAAGCTGGACCCGGTGATCGGCCGGGAGAAGGAGATCGAGCGCGTCATCCAGATCCTCTCCCGCCGGACCAAGAACAACCCGGTGCTGATCGGCGAACCCGGCGTGGGCAAGACGGCCATCGTCGAGGGGCTGGCGCAGCGGATCACCGAGGGCAACGTGCCGGAGCTCCTGAAGGAGCGGCGCGTGGTCACCCTGGACATGGGCGCCCTGGTCGCCGGCTCCAAGTACCGCGGCGAGTTCGAGGACCGGCTCAAGAAGGTGATGGACGAGATCCGGCGCGCCTCCAACGTCATCCTCTTCATCGACGAGCTGCACACCATCATCGGCGCCGGCGCGGCGGAGGGCGCCATCGACGCCTCCAACATCCTGAAGCCGGCGCTGGCCAGGGGTGAGCTGCAGACCATCGGCGCCACCACCATCGACGAGTACCGGAAGCACATCGAGAAGGACGCGGCGCTGGAGCGCCGCTTCCAGCCGGTGATGGTGGAGGAGCCCTCCGTGGACGAGACCATCGCCATCCTCAAGGGGTTGCGCGACCGGTATGAGGCGCACCACCGGGTGGTGATCACCGACGATGCCATCGTCGCGGCGGCACGGCTGAGCGACCGGTACGTCTCCGACCGCTTCCTGCCGGACAAGGCGATCGACCTGATCGACGAGGCCGCCTCCCGCGTCCGGCTGCGCGCCTTCGTCGAGCCGCCCGAGCTCAAAGAGATGGAAGAGCGGCTGAACGAGATCCAGAAGGAGAAGGAGGAGGCCGTCCAGAGCCAGGAGTTCGAGAAGGCGGCCAACCTGCGCGACCAGGAGCAGAAGCTCCAGCAGGAGATCGAGAAGCGGCGCGAGGTCTGGCACCAGAACCAGGTGACCGAACGGCTGCTGGTGACCGAGGACGACGTCTCCCAGGTGGTCTCCAGCTGGACAGGGATTCCCGTCCAGCGCCTGGCGCTGGAGGAGTCGGAGCGGCTCCTCCACCTGGAGGAGATCCTCCACGCCCGCGTCATCGGCCAGGACGAGGCGGTCTCCGCCGTGGCCCGCGCCATCCGCCGGGCGCGCGCCGGCCTGAAGGACCCGCGCCGGCCCATCGGTTCGTTCATCTTCCTGGGGCCGACCGGGGTCGGCAAGACCGAGCTGGCCAAGGCGCTGGCGGACGCGCTCTTCGGCGACGAGGACGCCATGGTGGCCATCGACATGTCGGAGTACCAGGAGCGGCACACCGTCTCCCGGCTGGTGGGCGCCCCGCCGGGCTACGTCGGCTACGAGGAGGGTGGCCAGCTGACGGAGGCGGTCCGGCGCCGGCCGTACTCGGTGGTGCTTCTGGACGAGATCGAGAAGGCGCACCCCGAGGTCTTCAACGTCCTCCTCCAGGTCTTCGAGGAGGGCCGGCTGACCGAGGCGAAGGGGCGCCACGTCGACTTCCGCAACACGGTGGTCATCCTCACGTCCAACGTCGGCCAGGACATCCTCCGGCGCCAGGCGGCGCTGGGCTTCCGGCCCAACGAGGACGAGGAGTACGGCTACAAGCAGATGCGCGACCGGATCCTCGACGAGGTGAGGAAGACCTTCCGGCCGGAGTTCCTCAACCGCATCGACGACATCATCGTCTTCCACCCGCTCAAGCGGGAGGACATCCGCGAGATCGTCGACCTGATGCTCAAGCAGGTGGAGGGCCGTCTCAAGGAGCTGGGCCTCGTGCTCGAGGTGAGCGAGCGGGCCAAGGAGATCCTGGTCGACGAGGGATACAACCCCGAGTTCGGCGCCCGGCCGCTCCGCCGCGCCATCACCCGCCTGGTGGAGGACCCGCTCTCCGAGGAGATCATCGCGGGCAAGTTCTCCGACGGCGACACCGTGCTGGTGGATGCCGACTCCGAAGGGAAGCTGGTCTTCGAGCGGAAGCGCGCGACGGTCTCCAGCGAGTCGCCCGCCTGACGCCGGCGCGGAGGGGGGTCACGGCGTTTTGCGCGTCTCAGTCCGCCTCTTCGCGGGCGCTGCCGAGGCCGTGGGCGCCCGCCAGCTGGAGCTGGAGCTGGCCGGAGGAAGCACCGCCGGCCAGCTCCTCGACCGGCTCCTGGAAGAGCACCCGGCGCTCTCCCGCTTCGGCCCGTCGCTCCTCCTGGCCGTCAACCGCCGCTATGCCGGGCGCGATGCGCACTTGGCCGACGGGGACGAGGTGGCGCTGATCCCGCCGGTCAGCGGCGGCTCCGAGGGAGATCCGCCTGCGGAGCGGCTCCGGACGGCGCAGCCTCTGGCCCTGGAACCCGTGGGCGACGGGGGGTGGTACGCGCTGGGTGACGGGGAGCTGCCCGTCGCCCAGTGCTCCGCCCGGGTACAGGCGCCCGGGATGGGGGCGGTCGTCCTCTTCCTCGGCACCGTCCGCGACCGGAGCGACGGCCAGGAAGTGGTGGCGCTCGACTACGAGGCGTACGAGCCCATGGCGCGCCAGGAGCTGGCCGGCCTGGTGGAGCGGGCGCTGCGGCGCTGGCCGGAGAGCCGGGTCGCCCTGGCCCACCGGCTCGGACGCCTCAAGGTGGGCGAGCCCAGCGTCGTCATCGCGGTGGCGTCGCCGCACCGGGCCGAAGCCTACGAGGAGTCGCGCTTCCTGATCGAAGAGATCAAGTCGGTCGTGCCCATCTGGAAACGGGAGATCCATCCCGACGGCTCGGGCGCCTGGGTGCACCACGCCTAGACGGTCCGCGCCCGCTCCGTCCGCACCCGCCCCGCCCCAGCCGTAGTCGAAAATCGTAGATCAGATCGCTTGCCTGGCCGGGATGGGTGAAGCGGAGGCAGGGGCCGGCACCTTCTCCGCTGGGCGGGCGCTCTGCGGCTGCTTCCGCCTCCCCGATGTCGCGGCCGGACGCGCCTGTCTGGCCCTGCCGCCCCCGCCATCGCGATCTACGATTTCCGTCGGACAGGTATGGTACAATCGTGGTCGGGTGGAGGTGATCTCGGCGTGTTTCAAGTCGGGGACTGGGTGGTCTATCCCATACATGGCGCCGGGGTCATCCAGGCCGTCGAGGAACGGGAGGTGCTGGGCGAACGTCGCCAGTACTACGTCCTCTCCGTCCGGGGCGGGAGCATCAAGGTGATGGTCCCCACCGACGGGGCCGAGCGGTGCGGGCTTCGCGCCGTCCTCTCCCGCGAGGAGTTTCAGCGTGTGCTCGAGGTCCTTCAGGAGCAGGGCGAACCTCCGATCGTCACGACCAACTGGAACCGGCGCTTCCGGGCGAACGTCGAGAAGCTCAAGAGCGGCGACCCTTACGCGGTGGCGGAGGTGGTTCGCTCCCTCGCGCGGCGCGAGCGCGACCGCGGGCTCTCCTCGGGCGAGAGGAAGATGCTGGAGAGCGCGCGGCAGATCCTCGAGTCGGAGCTGGCGCTGGTCGAGGGCGTGGACGAGGAAGCGGCCCACGCCGAGCTTGACCGCCTCCTGGCATAATCCTTTCATCCTGCCGGCCCGTGGCACCCGTGGCCGGCAGCGGTGTTTGTGGGGGGGCCTTCCTGCGCAAGAATAGGTGACAGGACGGATGGGACGCGATCCGCCGGGAGGTGAGCGCATTGATATGGGCTGCGCGTATCGTCCTGGCCCTGCTGGGGCTGACGGGCGGTTTCTACGCCGGGCGATACGTCGGGTCGGACATCTTCCGCATCGGTTCATGGCCGGGGAGCACGCCCATGAGCTGGCCGACCTTTCTCGGTCTGATCTTCGCCCTGGTGGCGGGCACCGTCGGCTTCCTCCTCGGACCCTGGCTGGGGCGAAGCGTGGAGCGGCTGGTGCGGCGCATGGAGTCGGCGGTGGCCAACCTCACCCTGCAGGAGCTGGGCAGCGGCGCGGTGGGAATCTTTACCGGACTCATCCTGGGCTTGCTTTTGCTTCCCCCGCTTTCGCGCCTCCCCTTCGTCGGCGTGGTCGCCCCCACCCTGGTCAGCCTGCTGTTCGCCTACCTGGGCGGCCTGGTCGGGCTCCGGAAGGGAGCGGAGATCCAGCAGGCCTTCCGCAGCCTCGGACGGCACGGACACGAGGAGCGAGCGGGCCGGGTGGCGCCCGCGACCGCCGGGCCTCCCGCCGCCGAGCCGGCGGAGAGCCTCCGGCCGGTGGCGGAACCGCCGAAGATCGTGGACACCAGCGCCATCATCGACGGGCGCATCGCCGACGTCTGCGCCAGCGGCTTCCTCGAGGGGCCGCTGGTCATCCCGGAGTTCGTCCTGGACGAGCTCCGCCACATCGCGGACTCGTCCGACGTGCTCAAGCGGAACCGGGGCCGCCGCGGCCTGGACATCCTCAACCGGATCCAGAAGGAGCTGAACGTACCGGTCCAGATCTGGCAGGGCGAGCTGACCGCCTCGGAGGTCGACACCAAGCTGGTCGAGCTGGCCCAGCGGCTTCAGGGCAAGGTGCTGACCAACGATTACAACCTGAACAAGGTGGCGGCGCTCCACGGCGTCGACGTCCTCAACATCAACGACCTGGCCAACGCGGTCAAACCGGCGGTTCTGCCGGGGGAGCTGCTGGAGATCTACATCCTCCGCGACGGCAAGGAAGCCGGCCAGGGGATCGGCTACCTGGACGACGGCACCATGGTGGTGGTGGACGGCGGCAAGCGCTTCATCGGCGAGACCACGTCGGTCGAGGTGACCAGCGTGCTCCAGACCTCGGCCGGCCGGATGATCTTCGCCCGGCCCAAGGCGACCATGGACTCGACCGCCGAGGCGGGCGCCTGAGCGGATGGCTCCCGCCCGCTCCCCGACCCAGGAGATGCGGCGGACCGGCGCCGTGGTGGTGGCCGCCGGCCGGGGCCTCCGCTACGCCGCCGGCGAGAACAAGGCCTTCGCCCCGGTGCTGGGCCGGCCCCTCCTGGCCTACACCCTGCAGGGGCTGGAACGGGCGGGCGTCGGCCGCTACGTGGTGGTGGTGGGCGAGGGCGAGGTCCGCCGCTGCCTCGAGGAAGCGATCCGCCCCTTCGGCCTCCGACCGGCGGCGGTGGTGCCCGGCGGCGCGCGGCGCTCCGACTCGGTCCGCGCAGGGTTGCGGGCCCTGGGTCGGGGGGAGGGGCTCGAGGTGGTGCTGGTCCACGACGGGGCCAGGCCGCTGGCCTCGCCGGAACTCTGGCAGCGCGTGGCCGCGGCCGCCTTCCGGAGCGGGGCGGCCATCCCGGTGCTCCCCGTCTCGGACACGGTCAAGCGCGTGGTCGCGGAGCGAGTGGCGGAGACGGTGCCGCGCGGGTCGCTCTTCCTGGCGCAGACCCCCCAGGGTTTTCGGGCGGAGCTCCTCTGGCGCGCGCACGGCCTTCTGATGAACCCGGCGGCGGCCGCCGCGGCCCCCGGGCGGGATTCGGCGGCCGAGGGCGGGCCGGACGCCAGCGACGACGCCGCCCTGGTGGAGGCGCTGGGCTGGCCTGTGACGACGGTGCCGGGCGAGCCCTGGAACCTGAAGGTGACCTATCCGGTGGACCGCTTCCTGGTGGAGGCCTGGATCCGGGGGAGGTCACGGGCGCCGGAGGCGGCGGAGGACGAGCGGGCGACGGGACGGCCGGAGGCCGGCCTTCACGCCGACGACGGGGCGGGCCGGTACGGCGCCGGCAGCGGCTGAGATGCGGGTCGGCTGGGGGTACGACGCCCACCCGTGGGACGCCTCGCGCCCGCTGGTCCTCTGCGGGGTGACCATCCCCGGTCATCCGGGCCTGGCCGGCCACTCCGACGGCGACGCGGCCTGCCATGCGCTGGTCGACGCGCTTCTGGGCGCTGCCGCGGCGGGCGACATCGGGCGCTGGTTTCCCCCCGGCGACCCGCGCTGGCGGGGCGCCTCCAGCCTGGCCATGCTGCGGCAGGTGGCGGCCTGGCTCTCCGCCGCCGGGTGGCGGATCGAGAACGTGGACCTGACGCTGATCGCGGCCCGCCCGTCCCTGGCGGGGCGCCGCGAAGCCTTTGTCGGCGCGTTGAGCGAAGCGCTGGGTGTCGACCCGGAGCGGGTGAGCGTCAAGGCGGCCAGCGGGAACGGTCTCGGCTTCGCGGGCGAAGGCCGGGGGCTCGCGGCGGTCGCGGTGGCGGCGCTGGAGCCTCCCGGCCCGGAGACGGCCGGCCGGGGGCTCGATCCGGCGGGACCGGCCCCGCGCCCGCGTTGACGCCCGCGCGCGGCCCCGACTATAGTCGGGGCACGGCGCGCTCGACAGGCGCGGCCAAGACGGGGGCGATGGGGTGCAGCTGTACAACACCCTGACTCGGCGGAAGGAGCTCTTCGTCCCGCTGGAGCCGGGACGGGTGCGGATGTACTTCTGCGGCCCCACGGTCTACTCGGACACCCACATCGGGCACCTCCGCCCCGCGCTGACCGGCGACCTCCTCGCCCGCTACCTGCGTTACCAGGGCTTCCGCGTGGAGTACGTCAGCAACCTGACCGACGTGGACGACAAGATCATCCAGCGGGCGCGGGACGAGGGCGTGCCCGCCCGCGAGGTGGCCGACCGCTATGCCGGGCAGTACCTGGAGCTGATGCGGCGGATGGGTGTCGACCAGGTCGACCGCTACGTCCGCATCACCGAATCCATGGCGGCCATCGTGGAGGCGGTGGGCGAGCTGGTCGAGGGAGGGCACGCCTACGCCTCGGAGGGCGACGTCTACTTCTCGGTGCGCACGCACCCCGGGTACGGCAAGCTGTCGGGCCGCGATCCCGACGAGCTTCTGGCGGGCGCCCGCGTCGAGGTGAGCGAGAAGAAGCGCGACCCCCTGGACTTCGCCCTCTGGAAGGCGGCCAAGCCCGAGGAGCCCAGCTGGCCCAGCCCCTGGGGAGCGGGCCGCCCGGGCTGGCACATCGAGTGCTCCGTGATGTGCCGGCGCTTCCTCGGGCCGACGCTGGACATCCACGGCGGCGGCGCCGACCTGATCTTCCCGCACCACGAGAACGAGATCGCCCAGTCGGAGGCGCTCAACGGCGCCCCCCTCGCCCGCTACTGGGTCCACAACGGCATGGTCCGTGTGGGCGAGGAGAAGATGGCCAAGTCGCTGGGCAACTACTTCACCGTGGAGCGGGCGCTGGAACTGGTCTCCCCGGAGGCGCTCCGCCTCTACATCTTCTCCACCCACTACCGGAACCCGCTCTTCTTCTCCGTGGAGACGCTCCAGGAGGCGGCGCGCGCCCAGGAGCGCCTCCAGCACGCGGACCAGCTGCTGGCGGAGGCGGCCGGCGACCTGGCCGAGGAGGCCCGGCCCGACCCGGAGGAGCCGTTCACCGCCTCGCTGCTGGCCAGCGTCGCCTCCGCCCGGCAGGACTTCCTGGCCGCCCTGGACGACGATCTGAACAGCGCCGAGGCGCTGGCTGCGCTCTTCGATCTGGCGCGGCGGCTGAACGCCCACCTGCAGAGCCGGGAGTTCGCCGGCCTTCCCGAGCAGCGAGCTGCGCTGGCCCAGGCCCGGGTCGCCTTCCGGGAGCTGGCGGCGCTGCTGGGCGTCCTGCACACCCGCTCTGCCCCGGCGGCGGGGGGTCCGTCCGGCGCGGCCTCGCCCAGCACGGCCGAGGATGCCGGCTTGAACGAGCGCCTGATCGAGCTGCTCCTCTCCGTCCGCGAGCTGGCTCGCGCCCGCCGCGACTGGAAGGAAGCGGATCTGATCCGGAGCCGCCTGCAGGAGCTGGGCATCGCCGTCGAGGATCGACGCGACGGCCCGCACTGGCGCTGGGCGCGTCCCCCTCGCCAGAGCCCGCCCGCCGCGCCCTCCCGGCCCCCAGCGGGTCCGGGGCCCGTTGACGCTCTTCCCGAGCCACCCGTATAATGTCGTTTGCATTACAATTCCAGCAGCATTCGCGCGTGGTTTCAGCGCAGCGTGGTCATAGCATAGGAGACGGGTGGAGGCACCACGCTCCAGTTCCCTCTCGCCAGTCACGGAGGCGGTAGCGGGTGAGCGCCAACCCTCAGCGCGACGTCATGCCGGCGTACGAGGAGATGCTCGACGAGGACCTGGTGGAACTGGCCCGGGCGGGCGACTCCGAAGCCCTGGAGTTCATGATCTACCGCTATCGCAATTTCGTCCGAGCCAAGGCGCGCTCCTACTTCCTGGTCGGGGCCGACCGGGAGGACATCATCCAGGAGGGGATGATCGGCCTCTACAAGGCGATTCGGGACTTCCGAGAGGATAAGCTCGCCTCCTTCCGAGCTTTTGCAGAACTCTGTGTGACCCGCCAGATCATCACGGCCATCAAGACGGCCACGCGCCAGAAGCACATTCCCCTCAACTCCTACGTCTCGCTCAACAAGCCCATCTACGACGAGGAGTCCGACCGGACGCTGCTGGATGTGATCGCCGGCGTCAAGGTGAGCGACCCCGAGGAGCTGATCATCAGCCGCGAGGAGTTCGGTGACATCGAGGCCAAGATGGGCGAGATCTTGAGCGACCTGGAGTGGCAGGTGCTGATGGCCTACCTGGACGGCAAATCCTACCAGGAGATTGCCGACGAGCTGGACCGGCACGTAAAATCAGTGGACAACGCGCTGCAGCGGGTGAAGAGGAAGCTGGAGCGGTACCTGGAGTCCCGGCACGCCATGGACTCCTCGGACGCCTGAACCCGCCCGCTGCGTGGCCAGCGCCCTCGACGGTCGTGCTGGCGTAGCTCAACGGGCAGAGCAGCCGCCTTGTAAGCGGCAGGTTGTCGGTTCGAGTCCGACCGCCAGCTCCATTGCCGCGTGCTTGCCACCTCCCCGGGAGCCGGCTATAATAGCTGCCGTCGCGAGCGGAGAGGTACCGAAGCGGCCAAACGGGGCGGTCTGTAAAACCGCTGGCACAGCCTTCGCTGGTTCGAATCCAGCCCTCTCCACCAGGGGATTTGTCGCGGGGTAGAGCAGCCAGGTAGCTCGTCGGGCTCATAACCCGGAGGTCGTGGGTTCGAATCCCACCCCCGCAACCATCTTTCTCACCTTGCTGTCGTAGCTCAGCAGGCAGAGCGCCTCCATGGTAAGGAGGAGGTCACCGGTTCGATTCCGGTCGACAGCTCCATCAGGCTCCGACCCCGCCGGGGGTCGGCGGGTTTCCGACGAGCGGGGCGAGAACGCCCCGCCGAGGGCGTCCAGGCCCGGGGCGGCCCGCCAGGGGGCGGGCGTTGACGCTCCTCTCGGGGCCGTGCTAACGTGGCCGTGGTGGCCAGCTGGGAGGCGGCGTGGTGCGGGTTCTGGTCACGCTGGCTTGCGAGGAGTGCAAGCGGCGCAATTACACGACATCGAAGAACCGCAAGGAGAACTCGCGGCTTGAGCTGAGGAAGTACTGCCCCTCCTGCCGGCGCCACACCCTGCACCGGGAGACGCGCTGAGCGGTCGGGGAGCAGACGACAATCGAGAGCATCGCAGGCCCGTAGCTCAATTGGTAGAGTAGCGGTCTCCAAAACCGTTGGTTGGGGGTTCGAGTCCCTCCGGGCCTGCCATTCATTTTGCCAGTGCAGCATGAAGGATCGGGGTTGGTTCGGCCGGCATGAACCGAGTGGTGCAGTACTTCCGCGACGTCTGGGCTGAGCTCCACAAGATCAGTTGGCCCACGAGGCAGCAGACCGCGCTCTATACGGGCGTGGTCTTGCTCGTGTCGGCGGCGGTCACCCTTTTGCTCTGGGTCTCCGACACGGTTTTCAGCTGGCTCTTCCGGCTGCTGCTCTCGCTGTAGCGCGGGACAGGGCTGCCGGCGGGCGGGACGAGGGACTGAAGATGGCCGAGACAGAAGAGCGGGTGAACGATCTCGAGCCGCAGTGGTATGTGATCCACACCTACTCCGGGTACGAGAACAAGGTGAAGGCCAACCTGGAGAAGCGCGTGGAATCCATGGACATGGCGGACAAGATCTTCCAGGCCCTGGTCCCCACCGAGGAAGAGGTGGAGGTCAAGGACGGGAAGCGGCGTACCGTACGCCGGAAGATCTTTCCCGGCTACGTGCTGGTGCGCATGATCATGAGCGACGACTCCTGGTACGTGGTCCGGAACACGCCGGGCGTCACCGGTTTCGTGGGCTCGGGTTCGAAGCCGACCCCCCTGACCAAGGCGGAGGTGGAATCCATCCTCGGCCGCCAGGTCGAGGAGGAACAGCGCCAGGAGCCGCGCCCCCGCATCGACGTGGAGGTCGGGGAGACCATCAAGGTCAACTCCGGTCCCTTCGCCGGTTTCACCGGTGTGGTGGACGAGGTGGCGTCCAGCGGGAAGCTCCGTGTGCTAGTCTCTATGTTCGGCCGCGAGACGCCGGTGGAGTTGGACTTCACTCAGGTGGAGAAGCTGTGAAGCGTTTGCGAGGAGGTTGGGCGGCGAGATGGCGAAGAAGGTCATAGCCGTCGTCAAACTACAGATCCCGGCAGGCAAGGCCACCCCGGCACCCCCGGTCGGCACCGCCCTGGGCCCGCACGGCATCAACATCATGGCGTTCACCAAGGAGTTCAACGAGCGCACCAAGGATCAGGTGGGCTTGATCATACCGGTCGTCATCGCCATCTACGCCGACCGGAGCTTCAGCTTCGTGACCAAGACGCCGCCGGCGGCCGTGCTGCTCAAGAAGGCGGCGGGCATCGAGACCGCGTCGCCGCGCCCCAACACGCAGAAGGTGGCCAAGGTGACCCGGGCGCAGGTCCGGGAGATCGCCCGCACCAAGATGCCCGATCTGAACGCGGCCTCGCTGGAGGCCGCCGAGCGGATGGTGGAAGGGACCGCCCGCAGCATGGGCATCGAGGTCGTGGAAGGGTAGTCTCCAGAGGCGGTTCCGGAGGGGCTTCGGCGTTGTACCACCCTCGGGAACGCGCCTTCAGGAACGGAGAACGGGACGCGTGGGAGGGTCGAGGGGCCCGCTCGCACCACGGAGGTGGACAGAGAGATGCGACACGGCAAGAGCTACCTGATGGCCGCCGAAAAGGTGGATCCCAACCGGCTCTACGATCCCGAGGAAGCGCTCGCCACGGTGAAGGAGCTTGCCCGCGCCAAGTTCGACGAGACCGTCGAGGTCTCCGTCCGGCTGGGCGTGGATCCGCGCCACGCGGACCAGATGGTGCGGGGTGCGGTCACGTTGCCCCACGGTACGGGCCGGCAGGTGCGGGTGGTCGTCTTCGCCCGCGGCGAGGCGGCCAAGGCCGCCCAGGAGGCCGGTGCCGACGTGGTCGGGGACGACGACTTGGTGCAGCGGATCCGCGGCGGCTGGGTGGACTTCGACGTGGCCATCGCCACCCCGGACATGATGGGTCTGGTGGGGCAGCTGGGCCGGATCCTGGGACCGCGGGGCCTGATGCCGAACCCCAAATCGGGCACGGTCACCAGCGACCCCGCGGAGACGGTTCGGGAGGCCAAGGCCGGCCGCGTCGAGTACCGGACCGACCGCAGCGGCATCATCCATGCCCCGATCGGCAAGGTCTCCTTCCCGGTGGAGGCGCTGGTCGAGAACCTGCGGACGCTCGTGGACGCCCTGGTCAAGGCGCGGCCCGAGTCGGCCCGGGGGCAGTACCTGCGCTCCATCGTCGTCTCCTCGACCATGGGTCCCGGGGTACGCGTCAACCCGGCCCGGGTGGCCTGAGCCGGGCGTACCGGCAGCGGGCGGGCCTCCGGGTGGCGAGAGAGGCTGGCCGCGCCAACGGCGGCTGTGGTATACTCGCGCCCGCCAACCGAATGAGACGTGCTTGGCCGTAGACAGCAGGCGCCCAGCGCTCAATGACCGGCGATTGCCGGTCGCCTGCCGAGGCGAGCGACGTGGCCGGCATGGCCGGAATACGTCCGGGCGCCTCCCGTCTGCGGGAGGCGTGTTGCATTTCGCGGCGGACTCTCCGCCTCGAGGCGGTGCTGCTGGACCGCCGGCACGGGGAGGGAGGAAGGGGGGGGAGACAGATGCCCAACGCTGCCATCCTGGCAGCCAAGGCCGAGACCGTGGAGCAGCTCAGCCGGCGGTTGAGGGAGTCGCGAGCCGTGATCATGCTGGAGTTCCGCGGTCTGACCGGCGCCGAGAGCACCGCCCTGCGGGCCGATCTCCGCAGGCAGGGCGTCGAGTTCCGCGTCATCAAGAACACCTTGACGCGGCGCGCGGCGGCGGCTGCCGGGCTGGACGGACTGGAGCCGCTCCTGGAAGGTCCGAACGCCTACGTCTTCAGCGGCGAGACCGACCCGGTCATGGCGGCCAAGCTGGTCAACGACTTCCTTCGCACCCACAAGAGCCTCGCGATCAAGGGCGGCGTCCTCGAAGGAAGGATCATCGACGCGGCCAGCGTACAGCGCCTGGCCACCCTGCCCAGCCGCGAACAGCTGCTCGCGCAGGTGGCGGCCGGCTTCGCCGCTCCGCTGCGGAGCATGGCGTCGGTGCTGGCGGCGCCGCTGCGCGGCTTCGCGACGCAGCTGCACGGCTTGCTGGACCAGAGGCAGGCGGCCGCTTAGCGCGAACCCGAGCGGCTGCGGGAACGGGGGCTCGGGGCCGAGGGCTCGAGCCGGTACGGTTCCAAGGGAGGCGAGAGACGATGTCGGCGGTGGATCAGATCCTGGAGTTGGTGGACGGCCTCTCCGTGCTGGAGCTCTCCGAGCTGGTCAAGCGGTTCGAGGAGAAGTACGGCGTCTCGGCCGCCGCGCCGGTGGCCATGGTGGGCGCGGTCGCGGGCGGCGCCCAGGGCGGTGCGCCGGCTGCGGAGCAGGAGGCGGAGGAGCAGACCGAGTTCGACGTCATCCTCCAGTCGGCGGGCGACAAGAAGATCCAGGTGATCAAGGTGGTCCGCGAGGTGACCGGGCTGGGCCTCAAGGAGGCCAAGGACCTGGTGGACGGGGCGCCGAAGCCGGTCAAGGAGAAGGTCTCCAAGGAAGAGGCGGAGTCGGTGCGCGCCAAGCTGGAGGAAGCCGGAGCGACCGTCGAGATCAAGTAGCGACGGCCGTGCGATGGTGGCCCGGCCCAATGCTCCGGCCCGGAGCGGGCGGTGATCCCCCCTGAAAAGCCAACCAGCCCGTCGACCTGGAGAGTGTCGACGGGCTGGGCCTGTGCATTCGCTTGACCCCGCGGAGGTCCGGGCGTATACTCGAAGCTCGCCGCAGCGTGATGCGGAGGCACCACGCGCGAACCTCTCCCGGGAGAGTGACTCATCCGGTTGCGACTCCCAGAACCTGTCTCCCGTGATGTCCATTCGATGCCCGTAGCCGGGATCCTTCCTGTCACATGGCCGAGCGGCTGACTCGGGTCGTTCCCGCCGTGGTGATCGTCAACTTCGCGCAGAGGAGTGAGGCCGATGGCCGACCCGAAGCGGCTGGCGGGGCAGCGTAAGAGCTTCGCGAAGATCGCCGAGGTGCTGGACATCCCGAACCTGATCGAGGTCCAGCGCAAGTCCTACGAGTGGTTCCTCCAGGAAGGGCTGCTGGAGATGTTCCGCGACATCTCTCCCATCCGGGACTTTACGGGCAACCTGATCCTGGAGTTCCTCGACTACGCCCTCGGCGAACCCAAGTGGAGCGAGCGGGAGTGCAAGGAGCGCGACGCCACGTACGCCGCGCCGTTGCGCGTTCGCGTGCGGCTGATCAACAGCGAGACCGGCGAGATGAAGGAGCAGGAAGTCTTCATGGGCGACTTCCCGCTGATGACCGAGACCGGTACCTTCATCATCAACGGCGCCGAGCGCGTGGTCGTCAGCCAACTGGTCCGCTCCCCCGGCGTCTACTACGGCCGGGACGTCGACGCCAACGGGAACCCCGTCTACACGGCCACGGTCATCCCCAACCGCGGCGCCTGGCTCGAGTTCGAGACCGAGGCGGGCGGAGTCCTCCAGGTGCGTGTCGACAGGACCCGGAAGCTTCCTGCCACCGCCCTCCTGCGGGCGCTGGGCTGGGAGACCGACGCGCAGCTCATGGAGCTGCTGGGCGAGACCGCCGAGCTGCGCGCCACCCTGGAGCACGATCCGACGCGTGACGCGCGCACCGCGCTGGTGGAGCTCTACCGGCGGCTGCGGCCGGGCGAGCCGCCCACGGAGGAGAACGCCCGCTCCCTGCTGGAGGGCCTGCTCACCGATCCCAAGCGGTACGACCTGGCGGCGGTGGGCCGCTACAAGCTGAACAAGAAGCTGAGCCTGCGCAACCGCGTGGTCGGGCGGATCGCGGCCGAGGACGTGAAGGACCCGCAGACGGGCGAGCTGCTGGTGGCCTCGGGCAGCCGCATCAGCCGATCCGTGGCCGAGCGGCTGAGCCAGGCGGGCGTCCAGCGGCTGCGCGTGCGGACCGATGACGACCGCGAGCTGCTCGTGGTCGGCAACGGCGCCCCTGCCATGGATGTGAAGACCATCACGCCCGAGGACATGGCTGCCATCGTGAACTACATGTTCACGCTGATGCACGGCGTGGGCGCCATCGACGACATCGACCACCTGGGCAACCGGCGGCTCCGTTCGGTGGGCGAGCTCCTCCAGAACCAGTTCCGCGTGGGGCTGGCCCGGATGGAGCGGGTGATCCGCGAGCGGATGACCATCCAGGATGCGGAGCTGATCACCCCGCAGGCGCTGATCAACATCCGGCCGGTGGTGGCCGCCGTCAAGGAGTTCTTCGGCTCGAGCCAGCTGAGCCAGTTCATGGACCAGACCAACCCGCTGGCGGAGCTGACGCACAAGCGGCGCCTGAGCGCGCTCGGTCCCGGCGGCCTCTCGCGGGAGCGCGCCGGCTTCGACGTGCGCGACGTCCACCACTCGCACTACGGCCGGATGTGCCCCATCGAGACGCCCGAAGGTCCCAACATCGGGCTGATCGGCGCCCTGTCCACGTACGCCCGCGTCAACGAGTACGGCTTCATCGAGACGCCGTACCGGAAGGTGGTCGACGGCCGGGTGACCGACGAGATCGTCTACCTGACCGCCGACGAGGAGGACGACGCCCGCATCGCCCAGGCCAACGAGCCGCTGGACGAGGAGGGGCGCTTCAAGGCGGAGCGCGTCACCTGCCGCTACCAGACGGACATCGTCCGGGTGGCGCCCGGCGACGTGGACTACATGGACGTCTCGCCGAAGCAGGTGGTGAGCGTCGCCACGGCGCTGATCCCCTTCCTGGAGCATGACGACGCCAACCGCGCGCTGATGGGCGCAAACATGCAGCGGCAGGCGGTACCCCTCCTGACCACCGAGTCGCAGATCGTCGGCACGGGCATCGAGTACCGGGCCGCCATGGACTCGGGCGTCGAGGTGCTGGCCCGGCGGGGCGGGGTGGTCGAGCGGGTGACGGCGGACGAGGTGATCGTCCGCGGCGACGACGGGCAGCGCGACCTGTACGAGCTGCTGAAGTTCCAGCGGACCAACCAGGGCACCTGCTTCAACCAGAAGCCGATCGTCCGCGCAGGCGACCGGGTCGAGGCGGGCGACATCCTCGCCGACGGCCCCAGCGTCGACCATGGCGAGCTCGCCCTGGGGAAGAACGTGCTCTGCGCCTTCCTGCCGTGGGAAGGCTACAACTACGAGGACGCCATCCTCCTGAGCGAGCGGCTGGTCCAGGACGATACCTTCACCTCGATCCACATCGAGGAGCACGAGTGCGAGGCGCGGGACACCAAGCTGGGCCCCGAGGAGATCACCCGCGACATCCCCAACGTGGGCGAGGACGTCCTGAAGGACCTGGACGATCGGGGCATCGTCCGCATCGGGGCCGAGGTGCATCCGGGCGACATCCTCGTCGGCAAGGTGACGCCGAAGGGCGAGACGGAGCTGACCGCCGAGGAGCGCCTGCTGCGCGCCATCTTCGGCGAGAAGGCGCGGGAGGTGCGGGACACCTCGCTGCGCGTGCCACACGGCGAGAGCGGCATCGTCGTCGACGTCAAGGTCTTCTCGCGCGAGAACGGTGACGAGCTGGCCCCGGGCGTCAACCAGCTGATCCGGGTCTACGTGGCCCAGAAGAGGAAGATCTCCGCCGGCGACAAGATGGCGGGCCGCCACGGCAACAAGGGCGTCGTCTCGCGGATCCTGCCGGTGGAGGACATGCCCTTCCTGCCGGACGGCCGCCCGGTGGACATCGTCCTCAACCCGCTGGGTGTGCCCTCGCGCATGAACGTGGGCCAGATCCTGGAATGCACCCTGGGCTGGGCCGCCCAGAAGCTGGGGATCAAGGTGGCTACGCCGGTCTTCGACGGCGCCACCGAGCAGGAGATCCTGGAGATGCTCCGCCAGGCAGGTCTGCCGGAGGACGGGAAGACCATCCTGTACGACGGGCGCACCGGCGAGCCCTTCGACAACCCGGTGACGGTGGGCTACGTCTACATGCTGAAGCTGGCCCACCTGGTCGACGACAAGATCCATGCCCGGTCCACGGGGCCCTACTCCCTCGTCACCCAGCAGCCGCTGGGCGGCAAGGCGCAGTTCGGCGGGCAGCGTTTCGGCGAGATGGAGGTCTGGGCGCTGGAGGCGTACGGCGCCGCCTACACGCTTCAGGAGATGCTCACCGTCAAGTCCGACGACGTCATCGGGCGGGTGAAGACGTACGAGGCGATCATCAAGGGCGAGAACGTGCCGCAGCCCGGCGTCCCCGAATCCTTCAAGGTGCTGATCAAGGAGATGCAGAGCCTGGGCCTGGACGTCCGCATCTTCTCCCGCGACGGCGAGGAAGTGGAGCTCGCGGAGACGGACGAGGATTACGGCGAGACGCCGACCGAGTACGACTTCGACCTGAGCGAGGTGCGGCGCCCGGCGGCGGTGGAGGCGCGCCAGGCGGCGCAGGCGACGCTGGACGAAGAGCGCATCGAGGAGAGCGCCGAGGAGTCCGACGAGGAGGGCGAGCTTCCCGGCATGGGCGTGGTCGCTTTCGACCCGGACGAGGAGCTCGGCGACGATGCGGTAGGCGACGACGAATGAGGCTCCGGCCTGGCGAAGGAAGGGGGACGTCCCGGTGGTAGACCTCAACGCGTTCGAGTCCATCGCGATCGGGCTCGCCTCACCGGAGCAGATCCGCGAATGGTCGCACGGCGAGGTGAAGAAGCCCGAGACCATCAACTACCGGACGCTCAAGCCGGAGCGGGATGGGCTCTTCTGCGAGAAGATCTTCGGGCCCACCAAGGACTGGGAGTGCCACTGCGGCAAGTACAAGCGGGTCCGCTACAAGGGGATCGTCTGCGACCGCTGTGGCGTCGAGGTGACCCGGTCCAAGGTGCGCCGCGAGCGCATGGGCCATATCGAGCTGGCCGCGCCGGTCTCGCACATCTGGTACTTCAAGGGCATCCCCAGCCGGATGGGGCTGATGCTGGACATGTCGCCCCGCCAGCTGGAGAAGGTCCTCTACTTCGCCAACTACATCGTGATCGACCCCGGCGAGACGGGGCTGATGGAAAAGCAGCTGTTGACGGAGAACGAGTACCGCGAGGCGCGGGAGCGGTACGGAAACGCCTTTCGGGCGGGGATGGGCGCCGAGGCGATCAAGGAGCTGCTGCAGAAGATCGACCTGGACGAGCTGGCCGAAGAGCTGCGGGAGGAGAGCCACTCCAGCTCGGGGCAGCGGCGCGTCCGCGCCATCCGGCGGCTGGAGGTGGTGGAGTCCTTCCGCCAGTCGGGCAACCGGCCGGAGTGGATGATCCTGGACGTGGTGCCGGTCATCCCGCCCGACCTGCGCCCCATGGTCCAGCTGGACGGCGGCCGCTTCGCCACCTCGGACCTGAACGACCTCTACCGCCGGGTGATCAACCGGAACAACCGGCTGAAGAGGCTCCTGGAGCTGGGCGCACCCGACATCATCGTCCGCAACGAGAAGCGGATGCTGCAGGAGGCGGTCGACGCCCTCATCGACAACGGCCGCCGGGGTCGTCCCGTGACCGGACCGGGCAACCGGCCGCTCAAGTCGCTGAGCGACATGCTGAAGGGGAAGCAGGGCCGCTTCCGTCAGAACCTGCTGGGCAAGCGCGTCGACTACTCCGGCCGCTCGGTGATCGTGGTCGGCCCGTCGCTGCGCATGAACCAGTGCGGCCTGCCCAAGGAGATGGCGCTCGAGCTCTTCAAGCCCTTCGTGATGAAGCGGCTGGTGGAGCTGGGCTACGCGCACAACATCAAGAACGCCAAGCGGATGGTGGAGCGGGCGCGGGACGAGGTCTGGGACGTGCTCGAGGAAGTGATCAGGGAGCACCCCGTCCTGCTCAACCGTGCGCCGACGCTCCACCGGCTGGGGATCCAGGCCTTCGAGCCGGTGCTGGTGGAGGGGCGCGCCATCCAGATCCACCCGCTGGTCTGCACGGCCTACAACGCCGACTTCGACGGGGACCAGATGGCGGTGCACGTCCCGCTCTCCGCCGAGGGCCAGGCCGAGGCGCGGGTGCTGATGATGGCGGCCGACCACATCCTGAGCCCGAAGGACGGGAGCCCGGTGGTCACCCCCACCCTCGACATGGTCCTGGGTTCCTACTACCTGACGCTGGACCGCGAAGGGGCCAAGGGCGAGGGCCGGGCCTTCGCCTCCCGCGACGAGGCGATCTTGGCCTACCAGCTGGGCGAGATCGACCTGCACGCCCTCGTCCAGGTGCGCGTGCAGGGGAAGCGGGTGACCACCACGGTGGGGCGCCTGATCTTCAACGAGAAGCTGCCCGGCTTCCTCGGCTTCGTCAACGAGACCGTGGACAAGGCGCGGCTGGGCCAGCTGGTGGGCGAGTGCTTCCGCAAGGGCGGGACCACGGCGACCACCGCCATGCTGGACGGCATCAAGGAGCTGGGCTACCGCTACGCCACCCGTGCCGGCGTCACCATCTCGATGAAGGACCTGAACGTCCCCGCCGACAAGGAAGAGGTCCTGGCGCGGGCGGACGCCGAGGTGGACGCCATCGAGCGCCAGTACCGGCGGGGCTTCCTCACCAACGAGGAGCGGTACCAGCGTGTGATCGACGTCTGGACGCGGGCGAAGGACGAGATCACGGAGAACGTGATGAAGGCGCTGGACCCGATGAACCCGGTGGCCATGATGGTCAACTCGGGCGCACGAGGCAACGTGGCCCAGCTCTCCCAGCTGGCCGGCATGCGCGGCCTGATGGCCGATCCCTCGGGGCGGACCATCGAGATCCCCGTCCGCTCCAACTTCCGCGAGGGGCTGACCGTCCTGGAGTACTTCACCTCCACGCACGGCGCCCGGAAGGGGCTGGCGGACACGGCGCTGCGCACCGCCGACTCGGGTTACCTGACGCGGCGGCTGGTCGACGTCAGCCAGGACGTCATCGTCCGCGAGGAAGACTGCGGTACGGACGACGGCATCGTGGTCCGCGAGATCCGGGACGGCGGCGAGGAGATCGAGTCGCTCTTCGACCGGATCAACGGGCGCGTGGCGGCGGAAGACGTGGCCGACCCGCGCACGGGCCAGATCCTCGTGCGCCGGAACGAGCTGATCAACGAGGACCTGGCGCACGCCATCCTCAACGCGGGGGTGGAGGCGGTCAAGGTCCGCTCCGTGCTCACCTGCCGGTCGCGGCTGGGGGTCTGCGCCCGCTGCTACGGGCGCGACCTGGCGGCGCGCAGCCTGGTCGAGGTGGGCGAGGCGGTGGGTATCATCGCCGCCCAGTCCATCGGCGAGCCGGGCACGCAGCTGACCATGCGGACCTTCCACACGGGCGGGGTGGCCGGCGAGGACATCACCCAGGGCCTGCCGCGGGTCGAGGAGCTCTTCGAGGCCCGGCGGCCGCGTGGCCAGGCGGTGACCACGGAGGTCGACGGCGTCGTCTCGGTGACCGAGGAAGCCAACCACCGGGCGATCCGCATCACGAGCGACGACGGGCGGGTGCAGGAGTACCCCGTCCCCTACGGCGCCCGCCTGCGGGTGAGCGAGGGCGACCGGGTCCAGGCCGGCGACCCGCTGACCGAAGGGCCGATCAACCCGCACGACATCCTGCGGCTCCAGGGCGTCAAGGGGGTCCAGGAGTACCTGCTGCAGGAGGTCCAGCGCGTCTACCGGCTGCAGGGCGTGGAGATCAACGACAAGCACGTGGAGATCATCATCCGGCAGATGCTGCGCAAGGTCCGGGTGGACGACCCGGGGGAGACGAGGCTCCTGCCCGGCGGCCTGGTGGACCAGTGGGAGGCCGAGGACGCCAATCGCGAGGCGGAAGCGGCGGGGCTCCAGCCCGCCCGGCTCAGCCCGGTCCTGCTCGGGATCACCAAGGCCTCGCTGGCCACCGACTCCTTCCTGTCGGCGGCTTCGTTCCAGGAGACCACCCGGGTCCTGACGGAGGCGGCGACCAAGGGCAAGCACGACCATCTGGTCGGCTTGAAGGAGAATGTCATCCTCGGCAAGCTCATCCCTGCCGGGACAGGACTGCCGGCCTACCGCCGCCTGGAGATCCGGGTGGAGGGCGAACGGCCGACCGTCCCGGGTGCCCGCAGCTCGCTGGCCGAGGAGGTCCTCAGCGCGGCCGGCGACGGCAAGGCGGGCGACGACGAGACGGTGGCGGCGGAGGCGTTCCGTTTGCACTCGCCGGACGGCGGGGCCCGGTGAACGTTGACGGCCTTTTTCGCGCGGTGCTAGAATGCTAGCGCTTTGCCCGGCGCTCCGGACCTGGAAAGGTGGAGACCGAGCATGGGCCCGATAGCCGAAGCGAGCGGGAGCCGGCGGGTCGTCGGCACCAAGCAGACGCTGAAGGCGGTGCAGCGGGGTCAGGCACGCCTGGTCTGCATCGCGCGGGACGCGGACCGGAAGCTGGTCGAGCCGCTCCTCAGGCTGTGCGAGGAGCGCCACGTCCAGGTCAGCTGGTACGAGAACATGAAGGAGCTCGGCCAGGATTGCGGCGTCGACGTGGGGACGGCGGCGGCGGCGATCCTCCGCGACGGGGCGTAGCGGTTCCGGAGGGGAGCTCGGTCCGGATTCGGGATCGGCGGTGGCCCGGAAGCAGCTTCCGGGCCACCCGAGCGCATGGGGAGGAGGTGCGGAATGCCAACCATCAACCAGCTGATCCGGGGTGGCCGGCAGCCGGTCTTGCAGAAGACAGCGGCCCCGGCGCTGCGCAGCAATCCGCAGAAGCGCGGCGTCTGCGTCCAGGTGCGGACGCAGACGCCGAAGAAGCCCAACTCCGCTCTGCGCAAGGTGGCTCGCGTGCGGCTGACCAACGGGATCGAGGTGACGGCCTACATCCCGGGGGAAGGCCACAACCTCCAGGAGCACTCCGTGGTCCTGGTCCGCGGTGGCCGCGTCAAGGACTTGCCCGGCGTGCGCTACCATATCATCCGCGGCACGCTGGACACGGCCGGGGTGGAGCGGCGGCGCCAGGGGCGCTCCAAGTACGGGGCCAAGCGGCCCAAGAAGCAGTAAACGGCGGGGCTGGAGGAAGGGGGCGGGAAGATGCCCAGACGCGGTCCCGTACCGCCGCGGCAGGTGACAGCGGATCCGGTCTACGGGTCGGAACTGGTGGCGCGCATGATCAACAAGCTCATGCGGGACGGCAAGAAGACGGTGGCGCAGAAGATCTTCTACGGCGCCATGGAGACGATCCGCGAACGGACCGGCCGCGAGCCGTTGGAGGTCTTCGAGCAGGCGGTGCGCAACGCCATGCCCGCGCTGGAAGTGCGGCCGCGGCGCGTGGGGGGTGCCACCTACCAGGTGCCCCTGGAGGTGCGCCCGGAGCGGCGCCGGTCGCTGGCCTTGCGCTGGCTTGTCCAGTTCGCTCGCCAGCGGAACGAGCGCGGCATGGTCCAGCGCCTGGCCGGCGAGATCCTGGATGCCGCCAACAACACCGGCGGCGCGGTGCGGCGGAAGGAAGAACTGCACCGGATGGCCGAGGCGAACCGTGCCTTCGCGCACTACCGCTGGTGAAAAGGCGAATTTCGGCTTGATTTCGGGAAGAAAGGAGGGAACGTGATGCCTGGCATCCCTCTCGAACGCGTGCGGAACATCGGTATCTCCGCGCACATCGACGCCGGGAAGACGACCACGACGGAGCGCATCCTGTTCTACACGGGGCGCGTGCACAAGATGGGCGAGGTCCACGAGGGCTCGGCCACCATGGACTGGATGCCGCAGGAACAGGAACGGGGCATCACCATTACCTCCGCGGCCACGACCTGTTTCTGGAAGGACCACCGCATCGACATCATCGATACGCCCGGGCACGTGGACTTCACGGTGGAGGTGGAGCGCGCGCTGCGGGTGTTGGACGGCGTCATCGCCATCTTCGATGCCAAGAACGGTGTCGAGCCGCAGTCGGAGACCGTCTGGCGGCAGGCGGACCGCTATGGAGTGCCACGGATCGCCTTCATCAACAAGATGGATTCCGTCGGCGCGGACTTCTTCGCCTCGGTCCGCTCCATCCGTGAACGGCTGGGAGCCAACCCCGTACCGGTCCAGATCCCCATCGGCGCGGAGGAGGGCTTCGCCGGCGTCGTCGACCTGGTCCGCGAGAAGGCGATCTACTGGGTTGACGAGCTGGGCACGCGCATGGAGGAGCGGGAGATCCCCGCCGAGTGGAAGGCGCAGGCCGACGAGTGGCGCGAGAAACTCCTCGAGTCGGTGGCCGAGCTCGACGACGACCTGATGATGAAGTACCTGGACGGCCAGCCGATGGGAGAGGAGGAGATCCGCGCCGCCCTGCGCAGGGGGACGCTGGAGCTGCGTGCGGTGCCGGTCCTGTGCGGGGCCGCCTACCGGAACAAGGGTGTCCAGACGCTGCTGGACGCGGTCCTCGACTACCTTCCCTCCCCGCTCGACCTGCCGCCGGTTCGGGGCGTCGATCCGCGGACGGGGGACGAGGTGGTGCGCCGCGCCTCGGACGAGGAGCCTCTGACCGCGCTGGCCTTCAAGATTGCCGCCGACCCCTTCGTGGGGAAGCTCTGCTTCCTGCGGATCTACGCCGGGCGCTTGACAGCCGGCTCCTACGTGCTCAACGCCAACACGGGCAAGAAGGAGCGGATCGGCCGCCTTTTGCGGATGCACGCCAACCACCGCGAGGAGATGGACCAGGCGGGCGCGGGCGAGATCGTGGCTGCGGTCGGCCTGAAGGACACCAAGACCGGCGACACGCTCTGCCCCGAAGAGGCGCCGATCCGGTTGGAGGCCATGGACTTCCCCGAGCCGGTCATCTCGGTGGCCATCGAGCCGAAGACGCAGGCCGACCAGGACCGGATGGGCGACGCGCTGCGCCGGCTGGCCGACGAGGATCCCACCTTCCGGGTCTCCACCGACCCGGAGAGCGGCCAGACCATCATCTCCGGCATGGGCGAGCTCCACCTGGAGATCATCGTCGACCGGCTGAAGCGGGAGTTCCACGTCCAGGCCAACGTCGGCCGACCGCAGGTGGCCTACCGCGAGACGATCCGGCGTCCGGCACAGGCCCAGGGGCGGTTCGTCCGCCAGACCGGCGGCCACGGCCAGTACGGCGACGTCTGGCTGCAGATCGAGCCGCTGGAGCCGGGCAAGGGCTTCGAGTTCGTCGACAAGATCGTCGGCGGCGTGGTGCCCAAGGAGTTCATCCCGGCGGTGGAGGCCGGCGTCCGCGAGGCGATGCAGAACGGCGTGGTGGCGGGCTACCCCGTGGTGGACCTCCGGGCGACGCTCTTCGACGGCTCCTACCACGAGGTGGACTCGTCGGAGATGGCCTTCAAGATCGCCGGTTCCATGGCCTTCCGGAACGCGGCCCAGCAGGCGGAGCCCGTTCTCCTGGAGCCGGTGATGAAGGTCGAGGTGGTGGTGCCCGAGGAGTACATGGGCGACGTGATCGGCGACATCAACGCGCGCAGGGGGCGGATCGAAGGCATGGAGCCGCGCGGCAACGCCCAGGTGATCCGCGCCTTCGTCCCGCTGGCGGAGATGTTCGGTTACGCGACGGACCTGCGTTCCAAGACGCAGGGCCGCGGTACGTACACGATGCAGTTCGACCATTACGAGGAAGTCCCGCGACACATCGCGGACGAAGTGATCCACCACCGTGCCCAGGCGCAGAAGGCGTAAGGGCGGAACGCTCCGACCCACCCGGCAGAGGGTCGGAAGGACTTGTGCAAGGAGGGTCCATTGAGCGATGGCCAAGCCAAAGTTTGAGCGCACCAAGCCGCATGTGAACATCGGTACCATCGGACACGTCGACCACGGCAAGACGACGCTGACCGCCGCGATCACGCTCGTGCTCTCGAAGAAGGGCTGGGCGCAGTACGTGCCCTACGACCAGATCGACAAGGCGCCGGAGGAGCGGGCTCGCGGCATCACCATCAACACGATGCACGTCGAGTACGAGACGGAGAAGCGCCACTACGCGCACGTCGACTGCCCGGGTCACGCCGACTACATCAAGAACATGATCACCGGCGCGGCGCAGATGGACGGCTCGATC
The DNA here is from genome assembly GCA_029961055.1 of Bacillota bacterium. Taxonomy (NCBI): domain Bacteria; kingdom Bacillati; phylum Bacillota; species Bacillota bacterium. Next base: position 93,775 of record JASBVM010000009.1, on the reverse strand, counting down.
CTGGTGGTCAGCGCCGCCGACGGCCCCATGCCGCAGACCCGCGAGCACATCCTGCTGGCGCGGCAGGTGGGCGTGCCGGCCATGGTCGTCTTCCTCAACAAGGCGGACATGGTGGATGATCCCGAGCTCCTGGAGCTGGTGGAGCTGGAGGTTCGGGAGCTGCTCTCCAAGTACGAGTACCCGGGCGACGAGGTGCCCATCATCACCGGCTCGGCCCTCAAGGCGCTGGAGTGCGGCTGCGGCCAGCGCGACTGCCAGTGGTGCGGGAAGATCTGGGAGCTGCTCGACGCGGTGGACGACTATGTCCCCACGCCCGGGCGCGACATCGACAAGCCCTTCCTGATGCCGATCGAGGACGTCTTCACCATCACCGGCCGCGGCACCGTCACCACCGGGCGCGTCGAGCGCGGCACGGTCAAGGTGGGCGACGAGATCGAGATCGTCGGCCTGGCCGACAAGCCGCGCAGGACCGTGGTCACCGGCGTCGAGATGTTCCGCAAGGTGCTCGATCAGGCGCAGGCCGGCGACAACATCGGTACCCTGCTCCGCGGCGTCGACAAGAAGGACGTGCAGCGCGGACAGGTTCTGGCCAAGCCGGGTAGCATCCACCCGCACCGGAAGTTCGCGGCGCAGGTCTACGTCCTGACCAAGGAGGAGGGTGGGCGGCACACCCCGTTCTTCAACGGGTACCGGCCGCAGTTCTACTTCCGGACCACGGACGTGACCGGCACCATCACCCTCCCGGAGGGGACCGAGATGGTCATGCCGGGCGACAACATCACCATGTCGGTCGAGTTGATCGAGCCGATCGCCATCGAGGAGGGGCTCCGCTTCGCCATCCGCGAGGGCGGGCACACGGTGGGCGCCGGCGTGGTCACCAAGATCGAGGAGTAGGAGGAGTGCGATGGCTCGCCAGAAGATCCGGATCCGGTTGCGCGGCTTCGACCACGCGGTCCTGGACCAGTCGGCGGGGCAGATCGTGGAGACGGCCAGGCGGACCGGTGCCGAGGTGGCGGGCCCCGTCCCGCTTCCTACGGAGCGATCGGTCTACACCGTGCTGGTGGCGCCCAACGGTGAGAAGGACATCCGGGAGCAGTTCGAGATGCGGACGCACAAGCGTCTGATCGACATCCTGGACCCCACGCCGCGCACCGTCGACGCCCTGATGCGGCTGGACCTGCCCGCGGGCGTGGACATCGAGATCAAGCTGTAGCCGGCCTTGGCCGGCCGAGCCGGACGGAGGTGAACAGGTTGGCCAAGGCGATACTGGGCAGGAAGCTGGGCATCACGCAGCTCTTCGACGAGGAGGGCCGGCTGATCCCGGTGACCGCCGTCGAGGCGGGTCCGTGCGAGGTGGTGCAGGTCAAGACCCCCGAGCGCGACGGGTACGCCGCCATCCAGCTCGGCTTCGGCTCGATCCGCTCCAAGCGCGTCAACAAGCCGATGGCGGGCCACTTCGCCCACCACGGCGTGGAGCCGCGCCGCTGGCTGCGGGAGATCCGCCTGAGCGAACCGGGCTCCTACAGCAGCGGCCAGCAGGTGACGGTGGACGTCTTTCAGCGGGGAGACCGTGTCGACGTCACCGGGATCAGCAAGGGCAAGGGATTCCAGGGCGTGATCAAGCGCCACGGCTTCCGGCGTGGGCCGATGTCGCACGGTTCCAAGTACCATCGCCGGGTCGGCTCGCTGGGTGCATCCACCTATCCGGCCCGGGTGTTGAAGGGACGTGGCATGCCTGGCCACATGGGTGCCAAGCGGACCACCGTGCAGAACCTGGAGGTGGCACGGGTCGATCCGGACCGGAACCTGCTGCTGATCAAAGGCAGCGTGCCGGGCGCCAAGGGCGCTCTGCTGCTGATCCGCTCGACCCGGAAGATGATCCCGGCCCGCGCCTGATCGGAGGGGGCGGCCCCGGTGGGGGCCACCTGCCGGCGACGCGGGTGGAAAGGGGGGATGAGGAGTGCCGAAGGTGCCTGTTTACGATATGCAGGGCCAGCAGGTGGGCGAAGTGGAGCTGCCCGAGACCGTCTTCGGGGTTGAGCCCAACGAGCGGCTGATGCACGAGGCGGTGGTCATGTACCTGGCCAACCGCCGCCAGGGGACGGTGGCCACCCGCACCCGGGGGGCGGTCTCCGGCGGCGGGCGGAAGCCCTGGCGGCAGAAGCACACGGGCCGTGCCCGGCAGGGAAGCATCCGGGCGCCGCACTGGAAGGGCGGGGGGACCGTCTTCGGGCCCCAACCCCGCTCCTATCGCTACGCCATTCCCCGCAAGGCCCGCCGCGCGGCACTCCGTTCGGCGCTCTCCGCGAAGGTGCGGGACGGCCAGTTCAAGGTGGTGCGGGGGCTGGACTTCGCGGAGCCGCGGACGGCCGCGATGCGGAAGCTGCTGGAGGCCATCGGCGTGGAGAACGCCCTGGTGGTCACCTCGGAGTTGAAGCGGAACGTCTACCTCTCGGCGCGCAACCTGCCGAAGGTGGAGACCGCGCCGGTGCAGGACCTGAACACGTACGACGTCCTGGCCCACAAGGAGCTCCTCTTCGAGGAGGCCGCCGTGCAGCGGGCGGGGGAGGTGCTGGCCGGATGAGGGCCGGAGCGGCGCACGACATCATCCTGCGCCCGGTGGTCACCGAGGAGAGCATGAAGGGCATCGACCAGGGAAGATACGTCTTCCTGGTCGACCGGAAGGCGACGCGGAGCCAGGTGAGGCGGGCGGTGGAGGAGGTCTTCCACGTCCAGGTGGCCCGGGTGAACACCCTCATCCTGCCGGGGAAGCGGCGGCGGCAGCGGACCAGCGAGGGTTGGACGCCCGAGCGGAAGAAGGCGGTCGTCACGCTCAAACCCGGCCAGAAGATCGACTTCTTCGAGGGACTCCGCTGAGCCCGGAAGGCAGCTTGGTCGGGAGGAGATAGAGGGATGGGTGTCAAGAAGCTGAAGCCCACCTCGCCGGGGCGGCGGAACATGTCGGTGCTGGACTTCAAGTCGGTCCTCACCACCGACGAACCCGAGAAGTCGCTGGTGCGGGGGTTGAAGAAGCGGGCGGGCCGGAACCGCCAGGGCCGCATCACCGTCCGCCACCGCGGAGGCGGCCACAAGCGGCGCTACCGCCTGGTCGACTTCCGCCGCCAGAAGGACGGCGTGCCGGCCAAGGTGGCGGCCATCGAGTACGATCCCAACCGGACGGCGCACGTGGCGCGGCTTCACTATGCCGACGGCCAGAAGGCGTACATCCTGGCCCCGGACGGGCTCGAGGTGGGTGACACGGTCGTCTCGGGCGAGGATGCCGACATCCGCGTCGGCAACACGCTCCCGCTGCGCCGCATCCCCACCGGCACGCTGGTCCACAACGTCGAGCTCTATCCGGGGCGGGGCGGGCAGATGGTCCGCGCGGCGGGCGCGGTCGCGCAGGTGGTGGCCAAGGAGGGGAAGTATGCGACCCTCCGCCTTCCTTCCGGCGAGATGCGCATGGTGCTCCAGGAGTGCCGCGCCACGGTGGGCCAGGTGGGCAATCTCGACCATGAGAACGTCCGCGTGGGCAAGGCCGGGCGGGCTCGCTGGCTCGGTCTGCGGCCGGAGGTGCGCGGCTCGGTGATGAACCCGGTCGATCACCCGCACGGCGGGGGCGAGGGGAAGGCGCCGATCGGGCGCAAGCACCCGGTCACCCCATGGGGGAAGCCGGCCCTGGGTCACAAGACCAGGAAGAAGGGCAAGAAGTCCGACAAGCTGATCGTCCGGCGCAGGAAACCGTGAGGCGGCCTGCGTCCGCTGAGAGGTGGGCTGACCTTTGGGTCGTTCGCTGAAGAAGGGCCCCTACGTGGACCCGAAGCTGATGGAAAAGGTGGAGAATCTGCGCCGCTCCGGCGAACGGCGGGTGCTCCGCACCTGGTCGCGGGCCTCGACGATCGTTCCGGAGATGGTCGGCCTGACCATCGCGGTGCACGACGGGAGGAAGCACGTCCCCGTCTACATCACCGAAGAGATGGTGGGTCACCGCCTGGGCGAGTTCGCGCCGACCCGGACCTACCGCGGGCACGGCCACCCGACGGAGCGGTCGACCGCACTCAAGTGAGAGGCGGCGCAAGGAGGGGACGGTATGGCATCGGCCGGCGAGCAGTCGGTGGAGCAGCCGGTGCGTGAGGCGCAGGCGGTCGCGCGCTACGTCCGGATCGCGCCGCGCAAAGCGCGTATTGTGATCGACCTGGTCCGGGGCAAGTCGGTGCAGGAGGCACGGACGCTCCTGCGCTTCGTGCCCAAGCGGGCCTCGAAGATCGTGGAGAAGGTGATCCGGTCGGCGGCGGCCAACGCCACCCACAACTACAACATGGACGAGGACCGCCTCTACATCCACCGGGCCTATGTCGACGGGGGACCGGTGATGAAGCGGATCCATCCCCGGGCCCGCGGCCAGGCCTTCCCCATCCTGAAGCGGACCAGTCACATCACGGTGGTCCTGCGCGAGAGAGGGGAGGGGTAGCCGGATGGGCCAGAAGGTTCACCCGAAAGGGCTTCGCATCGGGATCATCCGCGACTGGGACTCGCGGTGGTACGCGAGGCAGGATTTCGCCGGCCTGCTCCAAGAGGACATGGAGATCCGGCGCTACATCAAGAAGAAGCTGTACGACGCCGGCATCTCCCGGGTGGAGATCGAGCGGGCGGCCAGCCGTATCAAGATCGTCATCCACGCGGCGAAGCCGGGCATGGTGATCGGACGGGGCGGTTCGGGCATCGAGCAGCTGCGCGGCGAGTTGGAGCAGTTGACCAGGAAGCAGGTCTCCATCAACATCGCCGAGGTCAAGAACCCCGAGCTCGAGGCGCAGCTCCTGGCCGAGAGCGTGGCAGCGCAGCTGGAACGACGCATCTCCTTCCGGCGCGCCATCAAGCAGGCCGCCCAACGGGCGATGCGCGCCGGCGCCAGGGGCGTCAAGGTGATGGTCTCCGGCCGCCTGGGTGGTGCCGAGATGTCGCGCACCGAGTGGACCGCGGAGGGGTCGGTGCCGCTTCACACGCTGCGCGTGGATGTCGACTACGGCTTCGCCGAGGCGTTCACCACTTACGGGCAGATCGGCGTCAAGGTCTGGATCAACCGGGGGACGGCCGCGCCGCTCCGACCCGCCAGGGGCACCCGCACGGGCGCGGGCGAGAGGGCCGAGAAGGCCGCGGTGGGGGGCCGGTAAGCGATGTTGATGCCGAAGAAGGTCAAGCACCGGAAGCAGCACCGCGGCCGGATGAAGGGCTTCGCCTACCGGGGCTCCGAGGTGCAGTACGGCGAGTACGGGCTCCAGGCTCTGGAACCGGCCTGGATCTCCGACCGCCAGATCGAGGCGGCCCGCGTGGCCATCACGCGCTACATCCGGCGCGGCGGGCGCGTCTGGATCAAGATCTTCCCCGACAAGCCGTACACCAAGAAGCCGGCTGAGACCCGCATGGGGAGCGGCAAAGGGAACCCGGAGTACTGGGTGGCGGTGGTGCACCCGGGGCGCGTGCTCTTCGAGCTGGCCGGCGTGCCCGAGCCCGTGGCCCAGGAGGCGTTCCGGCTCGCCTCCCACAAGCTGCCCATCAAGACCCGCTTCGTGAGGCGCGGCGAGGGCGGAGGTGAAGCGGGTGAAGGCTAAGGAGTTGACGGAACTGAGCGACGCGGAGCTGGAGAAGCAGATCCGCGACCTCAAGTCCGAGCTCTTCAACCTGCGTTTTCAGCATGCCACAGGCCAGCTGGAGAACCCGATGCGGCTCCGCCAGGTCCGGCGCGACATCGCCCGCGTCCAGACGATCTTGCGCCAGCGCGAGCTGGCCCGCCAGCGCGGAGCCTAGGAGGTTCGAGGCATGGAACAGACGAGGGAACGGAGACGGCGGAAGACCATGGTCGGCCGCGTCGTCAGCGACAAGATGGAGAAGACCGTGGTCGTGGCCGTGGAGCGGATGTTCGCCGACCCGCTCTACGGCAAGATCGTCCGCCGCACCCAGCGCTTCAAGGCGCATGACGAGGAGAACCGCTGCCGCGAGGGTGACCTGGTGCGGCTGATGGAGACCCGGCCGCTCTCCAAGGAGAAGCGCTGGCGGGTGGTCGAGATCCTCGACCGGAAGGGGGAGGCGCTCTCGTGATCCGGACCCTGACCCGCCTCCGGGCGGCCGACAACACCGGCGCCAAGGAGCTGCTGGTCATCCGCGTGCTGGGCGGGCCCAACCGGCGCTACGCCCGGGTGGGCGACACGGTGGTCTGCAGCGTCAAGGCCGCCGCCCCCAACGGCATGGTGAAGAAGGGCGAGGTGGTCCATGCCGTGGTGGTGCGGACGCGGCGGCCCGTGCGACGGGAGGACGGCTCGTACATCCGGTTCGACGACAACGCGGCCGTCATTCTGCGTGACACGAAGGAACCTCGCGGAACGCGCATCTTCGGGCCGGTGGCCCGGGAGCTCCGCGAGAAAGAGTTCATGCGCATCATCAGTCTCGCCCCGGAGGTCTTGTGACGATGCAGGGCGCCAAGGTGGAAGCGGCCAACGCCAGGCTGTCCGTCAGGAAGGGCGACCTCGTCCAGGTGCTCTCCGGGAAGGACGCGGGGAAGCGCGGCAAGATCCTGCGTACCCTGCCCCGGCTTCGCCGGGTGGTGGTGGAGGGCGTCAACGTCGCCAAGAAACATCGGAAGCCGACGCCCCAGGTGATGCAGGGCGGCATCGTGGAGCAAGAAAACCCCATCGATGCCTCCAATGTGATGCTGGTCTGCCCCCATTGCGACCGGCCGACGCGCGTCGCCCACCGCGTCCTGGACGACGGGCGCAAGGTCCGGACCTGCAAGCGCTGCGGCGAGGTCATCGACCGTTGAGCGGGGCCCGGGGAGGTGACGTACAGGCTGTGAACGCGCTCCGGGAGCGGTACCTCGAAGAGATCCGACCCGCTCTCCAGCGACGGTTCGGCTACCGGAACGTCATGGAGGTACCGAGGCTGGAAAAGATCGTGATCAACATGGGTGTGGGCGCGGCCACCCGCGACCCGAAGCTGCTCGACGGGGCTGTCCGGGACCTGGCCGCCATCACGGGGCAGAAGCCGCTGGTGACCAAGGCCCGCAAGTCGGTGGCCGCGTTCAAGGTGCGGACCGGGATGAGCATCGGCGCCAAGGTGACGCTCCGCGGCGAGCGGATGTACGACTTCCTGGAGAAGTTGGTCAGCGTCGCCCTGCCGCGGGTGCGAGACTTCCACGGCGTCTCCCCCGACTCGTTCGACGGGCGGGGCAACTTTTCGCTCGGCCTGCGCGAGCAGCTGGTCTTTCCGGAGATCGAGTACGACAAGGTAGATCAGGTGCGCGGCATGGACATCACCCTGGTCACCACCGCCAGGACCGACGAGGAGGCCAAGGCGCTCCTCGAGGAGCTGGGGGTTCCGTTCCGCGCCGCGTAGCAGTCGGGAGGTGAGCAGATGGCCCGTAAGGCCATGATCGAGAAGGCACGGCGGAAGCCGAAGTTCAAGGTTCGGGCGCGGAACCGGTGCGTCCGGTGCGGGCGTCCGCGCGGGTACATCGGCAAGTTCGGTCTCTGCCGGCTCTGCTTCCGAGAGCTCGCCCACCGCGGTGAGATCCCCGGGATTCGCAAGGCGAGCTGGTGAAGCAGGCGGGAGAGGAGGGAGCTATCCGTTGAGCATGACGGATCCCATCGCGGACATGCTCACGCGGATCCGGAACGCCAACACCGTCTATCGGGACCGGGTGGACATCCCGGGTTCCAAGACGAAGCGGGCGATCGCGGAGATCCTGAAGCGTGACGGGTTTATCCAGGATTACCAGTGGATCGAGGATGGAACCAAAAAGACGATCCGGATCCATCTTCGCTACGGACCGGGGCGGCGCCGGGTGATCACGGGGCTGCGGCGGATCTCGAAGCCGGGGCTGCGCGTCTATGCCAGCCACGACCAGCTGCCCAGGGTCCTGGGCGGGCTTGGTATCGCCATCGTCTCCACGTCGCAGGGGATCATGACGGACCGGGAGGCCCGTCGCCTGGGCGTGGGCGGCGAGGTGCTCTGCTACGTCTGGTAGGAGGGATCAGGGTGTCGCGAGTAGGTAAGCAGGCCATCCCGGTCCCCGCCGGCGTCGAGGTGGTGGTCGAGGGGCGGAAGGTGGTCGTGAGCGGGCCCAAGGGTCGGCTGGAACACATGGTCCCGGAGCCGCTGAGCGCGGTGGTGGACGACGGCCGCGTGCTGGTCCAGCGCCCCGACGACGAGCGCCGCAGCAAGGCCCTCCACGGCCTGACGCGGACGCTGATCGCCAACATGGTCCAGGGCGTCTCGCAAGGATTCGAGCGGACGCTGGAGATCACCGGCACCGGCTACCGCGCGGCCATGCAGGGCGGCAGGCTCGTGCTCAGCGTGGGATACTCGCATCCGGTGGGCATCGAGCCGCCCGAGGGCGTGACCATCGAGACGCCCAACCCCACCACCATCGTGGTCCGAGGGGCCGACAAGCAGAAGGTCGGCCAGGTGGCGGCCAACATCCGTGCGGTGCGCAAGCCGGAACCGTACCTGGGCAAGGGGATCCACTACTCCGGCGAGCGGATTCGCCGGAAGGCCGGCAAGACCGGCAAGTGACGCGCGGGGCAGGAGGGATCGTGATGGCCTTTGATCGGCGCGAGGCGCGCCGGCGCCGGCATCTGCGCGTGCGCAAGAAGGTGGTCGGCACGCCGGAGCGCCCGCGACTCAGCGTCTTCCGGAGCTCCAAGCACATCTACGCACAGGTGATCGACGACGAGGCGGGACACACGCTGGCCGCCGCCTCCAGCATCGACCCCGAGCTCCGCGCGCTGTTGAAGAACGGCGCCAGCGTGGAGGCGGCGCGGCAGGTCGGCGCGCTGGTGGCCCGCCGCGCACTGACGAAGGGCGTCCGGAAGGTGAGCTTCGACCGGGGCGGCTATCTCTATCACGGCCGCATCAAGGCCCTGGCGGACGGGGCTCGGGCGGAGGGCCTCGAGTTTTGACGGACAGGAAGGGAGGTGAGCGAATGGCGCGATCGGAGGCGAAGGCCGAAGGCGGCGAGCTGGAGGAGCGCGTCGTCCGCATCAACCGCGTGGCCAAGGTGGTCAAGGGCGGGCGGCGATTCCACTTCACGGCGCTGGTGATCGTCGGCGATCGGAACGGCCAGGTCGGAGCGGGGATGGGGAAGGCCGCGGAGATCCCCGAAGCCATCCGCAAGGGCATCCAGGCGGCGAAGAAGAACCTGATCCGGGTCCCCCTGCGCGGCACCACCATCACCCACGAGGCGGTGGGTCACTTCGGGGCGGGCAGGGTGCTGATCCGGCCGGCTGCCCGGGGGACCGGGATCATCGCCGGCGGCGCGACGCGGGCGATCATGGAGCTGGCCGGCGTGACCGACGTGCTCACCAAGTCGGTGGGATCGTCCAACGCCAACAACGTGGTGCTGGCCACCATGGACGCCCTGCGCCAGCTGAAGGATCCGCGAGAGGTCTCGGCCATGCGGGACAGGAAACTGGAGCGCGCGGGCTGAGCGGAGGAGGTGAACGGGATGGCGGGTATCCACGAGCTGCGGCCGGGCCAGCCGCGGAAGCACCCCAAGCGCGTGGGCCGCGGCGTCGGTTCGGGACACGGCAAGACGGCGACGCGGGGTACCAAGGGGCAGAAGGCCCGCTCGGGCGGCGCCAAGGGTGCCGGCTTCGAGGGTGGCCAGATGCCGTTGCAGCGACGGCTGCCGCGGCGCGGCTTCAACAACGCTCGCTTCCGCAAGGAGTACGCCACCGTCAACGTGGCGCAGCTCAACCTGTTTGAGCCCGGCAGCGAGGTGACGCCGGAGCTGCTGCTCGAGCGCCGCCTCGTCCGGAAGATGATGGACGGTATCAAGATCCTCGGCAACGGTGAGGTCGATCGGCAGCTCACCGTGCGCGCCCACGCCTTCAGCCAGGCCGCGCGGGCCAAGATCGAGGCCGCCGGCGGCAAGGCTGAGGTGATCTGAGTGTCCCTGGTCCAGACGCTGCGCCAGTCGTTCCGCATGGCGGACCTGCGCCGGCGGATGCTCTTCACGGTGGGGATGTTGGTGGTCTTCCGGCTCGGCGCGCACGTGCCGATTCCCGGCATCGATCCCACCAAGATCGAGCAGCTCCTCTCCTCGGGGACGCTCTTCGGCTTCCTGGACGTGGTCTCGGGCGGAGCGCTGCGCAATCTCTCGGTCTTCGCCATGTCCATCATCCCGTACATCAACGCCTCGATCATCCTGCAGCTGCTGACACTGGTCATACCGCGGCTGGAGGAGTGGTCGAAGGAAGGGGCCGAGGGGCAGCGGAAGATCGCGCAGTGGACCCGGTACGGGACGGCCATCCTGGGCCTGATCCAGGCCACGGGCACGGCGGTCCTGCTCAACCGGGAGGGCGCCTTCCTCCATCCCGGTCTGGCCAGCGCAGCGGTGGCCGTCATCGGGCTGACGGCGGGCACGCTCTTCCTCATGTGGCTGGGCGAGCAGATCACCGACCAGGGGATCGGCAACGGGATCTCGATCCTGATCTTCGCCGGGATCCTGTCGAGGCTTCCCGGCGGCCTCAACACGGTCGTCCGCTACGTGCAGGGCGGAGTTGTCAACGTCTTCAACATCATCCTGATGGTGGTCCTGGGTCTGGGCATCATCGCGCTGGTGGTGGTGGTCCAGCAGGCGGCGCGGCGCATCCCGGTGCAATATGCGAAGCGGGTGGTCGGCCGGCGGATGTACGGCGGCCAGGCGACGCACATACCGCTCCGCGTCAACCAGGCCGGCGTCATCCCGGTGATCTTCGCGGCCTCGATCCTCTCGCTGCCCGCGACCCTCGCCACCTTCTTCCCGGTCTTCAACAGCGTGAACAACTGGCTGAACGGCTGGATCTATCCGGTGCTCTACGCGCTCCTGATCGTGGGCTTCACCTTCTTCTACACGGTGATCGTCTTCAATCCGGTGGACGTCGCCGACAACATCCGGAAGTACGGCGGTTTCATCCCGGGAATCCGCCCGGGCCGTCCGACGACGGAGTACCTGACGCGGATCCTCAACAGGGTCACCTTTGCGGGCGCCGTCTTCCTGGCGCTGATCGCGGTGCTGCCGTTCTTCTTCGGTCGCCTCGTGGGCATTCCCAACCTGAACTTCGGCGGGACGTCCCTGCTGATCGTGGTGGGCGTCGCTCTGGAGACGATGAAGCAGATCGAGTCCCAGATGCTGATGCGCCACTACGAAGGCTTCCTGCGCTAGAGGTGAAGATCGGTGCAGCTGGTCTTTCTCGGCCCGCCGGGCGCGGGCAAGGGCACCCAGGCGGCGGTCCTGGCCCGGGAGATGGGCATCCCCCAGGTGAGCACGGGAGATATGTTCCGGGCGGCCGTCCGGGACCAGACGCCCCTGGGGCGGGAGGCGCAGCGGTACATGGAGGCGGGCGAGCTGGTCCCCGACGAGGTGACCATCGGCATCGTCGAGGAGAGGCTCCGCGCGCGCGACTGCCAGAACGGCTTCATCCTGGACGGCTTCCCGCGCACGGTTGCGCAGGCCGAGGCGCTGGACCGCATCCTCTCGGCCATGGGCCGGCCACTGGACCGGGCGGTGGAGTTCCGCGTCGACGAGGAGGAAGTGGTGCGGCGCCTGGCGGGGCGCCGGAGCTGTCCCCAGTGCGGCGCGGTTTACAATGTTCATACGCAACCTCCCCGGCAGGCCGGCGTTTGCGATCGCTGCGGGAGCCAGCTGGTCCAGCGGGAGGATGACCGCGAGGAGACGGTGCGGGCGCGCCTGGCCGTCTACCGGACGCAGACCGCCCCGCTGATCGGTTTCTACGAGCAGAGCGGCCGGCTGGTCCGCATCGACGCGGCCCGGAGGCCGGACGAGGTGACGGCTGAGCTGAAAGAGGCGTTGGGGATCGCATGATCATTCTCAAGTCGATGCGTGAGATCCGCCAGATGCGGGAGGCGGGACGCATCGCCGCGCAGACGCTTGTCTACCTGGAGGACCGGATCCGGCCGGGGGTGACCACGGGGCAGTTGGCCGCCTGGGCGGAGGAGTTCATCCGCTCGCATGGGGCCGTGCCCACCTTCATCGGCTACCAGGGCTACCCGGCTGCCATCTGCACCTCGGTCAACGACGAGGTGGTCCACGGCATCCCCGGCGACCGCCGCCTTCGGGAAGGCGACATCGTCTCGATCGACGTGGGGGCCACGTACCAGGGGTACGTGGGCGACCACGCCCGCACCTTCCCGGTGGGGGAGGTGAGCCCCGAGGCAGCCCGTCTGATGGATGTGACGCGCGAGTCGCTGGAGCGGGGCATCGCCAAGGCGGTGGAGGGCGGCTTCCTGGGTGACATCTCCCATGCCGTGCAGGAGTATGTGGAGGCCAACGGTTTCTCCGTCGTGCGCGAGTACGTGGGTCACGGGGTGGGCCGGGAGATGCACGAGGACCCCCAGGTGCCCAACTACGGACCGGCAGGCCACGGCATCCGCCTGCGTGCGGGCCTGGTGATCGCCATCGAACCCATGGTGAACGCGGGCACCTTTCGGGTATATACGATGCCGGACGGGTGGACCGTCCGGACCGCGGACGGGCGACTCTCGGCCCATTTCGAGCACACGGTGGCCATCCTTCCGGACGGCCCCGAGGTGCTCACCCTGCCCTAGGAGGCCCCGCATGGAGCGTGCAGATCTGCGTTACCGTCCGGGCCAGCTGGTCGTCTCACGGGCGGGGCGGGACCGGGGCAGGGCCTATCTGGTGGTCGCCGTCGACCCGCGCTGGGTCTACGTGGCCGACGGCTCGGTGCGCGACGTCCGCCACCCGAAGAAGAAGAACCCGCGCCACCTGGCGCCGACGGAACGGGTGGCCGAGGAGCTGGCTGGTCTGCCGCCCGGTGCGCGCGAGTGGTCGAACCGGAAGGTCCGCGAGGCGATCGCACGGCTGATGGGGGAGCCGGGCGGCGCGGATTCGGAGGGGATGGCCACCCCGTTGCCCGACCCCGATGAAGCAGGCGAGGCGCCGGCCGCCGGCTCGGGTGGCGAGCCGGGCGGCGCGGGGTGAGGGTCGCCGCCGCCCCGCCTCGGCGGCGGCGCAGCAGGGATTCCGAAGGGCCGGACGGCGGCCCGGGAAAGGAGGGATGGTTTTGCCGAAGGAGGAGGCCATCGAGGTCGAAGGCCGGGTGATCGAACCGCTGCCCAACGGCATGTTCCGGGTCGAGCTGGACAACGGGCACAGGGTGCTGGCCCACGTCTCCGGGAAGATCCGCATGCACTTCATCCGGATCCTTCCAGGCGACCGGGTCACCCTGGAGCTGTCGCCATACGACCTGACCCGGGGACGCATCACGTACCGGCACCGCAGTTGACGACCGGCGGACGATGAACGGGCACCCGTGAAGCGCGCGTGGCCGAGATGAGTCGTAGGGCGGGTCGAAGCGACGCAGGAGGGTCGGGGCGCACTTTTGGCCCGAGGCATGGCTCACCGTGCTATAATCGGGCTCGTGACTTTATGACTGTACGCCTGCGGCGGCGGACGGGGGTGAGACGATGAAGGTGCGGCCGTCCGTTCGCAAGATCTGCGACAAGTGCAAGATCATCCGGCGCCACGGCACCGTGATGGTCATCTGTGAGAACCCGAAACACAAGCAGCGGCAGGGTTAGGGGGTGTGGCCATGGCGAGGATCGCGGGGGTCGACCTGCCCAGGGAGAAACGGATCGAGGCTGCGCTTCCTTATATCTACGGGATCGGCTGGAGTCGCGCGCGGGAGATCCTGGCGAAGACCGGGGTCAACCCCGCCACGCGCGTGCGGGACCTGACCGAGGACGAAGTCTCGCGCCTGCGCGAGGTGGTGGAGCGCGAGTACAAGGTCGAGGGCGACCTGCGGGCCGAGGAGCAGCGCAACATCCGGCGCCTCATGGATATCGGCTGCTACCGGGGCCTCCGCCACCGGCGCGGGCTGCCGGTGCGGGGGCAGAGGACCAAGACCAACGCGCGCACGCGGAAGGGTCCGCGGCGTACCGTCGGGGTGCGCCGCAAGAAGTAGCCGCGGGACCGTCCGGGTTCCGCAGCGGGGAGTGGAGGCGAAGCGATGCCCAATCGCCGGCAGAGGGCAGCTGCGGGGCATGTGCGCCGCCGGGAGCGGAAGCATGTCGAGCGCGGCATCGCCCACGTCCAGTCGACGTTCAACAACACCATCGTCACCATCACCGATCCCCAGGGGAACGTGATCTCCTGGGGTTCGGCCGGGACGCAGGGCTTCAAGGGATCGAAGAAGGGGACCCCCTTCGCCGCCCAGACCGCGGCCGAGGCGGCCGCCCGCCAGGCCATGGAACACGGCATGCGCGAGGTGGAGGCCTGGGTGAAGGGTCCCGGGTCCGGCCGCGAGGCGGCGATCCGCTCGCTTCAGACGGCCGGGCTGGAAGTGACCGCGATCCGGGACGTGACGCCGGTGCCGCACAACGGCTGCCGGCCGCCCAAGCGGCGGCGCGTCTAGCCGCGGCGTCCGGGGGCGGAAGGGAGAGAAGAGATGGCGAGGTATACGGGTCCGGTCTGCCGGCTCTGCCGGCGAGCCGGGGAGAAGCTGTTTCTGAAGGGTTCGCGGTGTTACACCGACAAGTGCCCCGTGGCGCGGCGGAACGTGCCGCCGGGCCAGCACGCCATGGCGCGGAGGAAGCTCTCGGACTACGGCGTCCACCTGCGCGAGAAGCAGAAGGCGCGCTGGATCTATGGCAGCCTGGAGCGCCAGTTCCGAAACACCTTCGCACGGGCGGCCAAGAGCCCGGGCGTGACCGGCGAGCGCCTGCTCCAGCTGCTGGAGCTGCGCCTGGACAACGTCGTCTACCGGCTCGGGCTGGCCGGCTCGCGGCCGGAAGCCCGCCAGCTGGTCCGCCACGGTCACTTCCAGGTGAACGGCAGGAAGGTCGACATCCCTTCCTACCAGGTTCGCGAGGGAGACCGGATCGAGGTCCGGGAGAAGTCGCGGAAGCTGGCCAAGTTCCAGGCGCTCAAGGAGTCGCCGGTGGGTCCCGCGGTCCCGGACTGGCTGAGCGCCGACCTGGAGAACCTCGGCGGCACCGTTCTCAGGCTGCCCAGGCGCGAGGAGATCGACTCCAGCCTGCAGGAGCAGCTGATCGTGGAGTACTACTCCAGGTGAGCACGGGGGAGGCCGTTCGATGCTAGAGATCGTCAAGCCGACCATCGAGAGCGAGGAGCTCTCCGAGGACGGCACCTACGGCCGCTTCGTGGTAGAACCGCTCGAGCGCGGGTACGGCACCACCCTGGGCAACTCGCTGCGCCGGGTGCTGCTCTCCTCGTTGCCTGGCGCAGCCGTCACCACCGTGCGTATCGAGGGTGTGCTGCACGAGTTCTCCACCGTTCCGGGCGTCGTCGAGGACGTGACGGATATCGTCCTGAACATCAAGAGCCTGGCGCTCCGGCTCTTCGGCGACGGGCCCGCCACCATCCGCGTCGACGCCCGGGGCCCGCGGGAGGTGCGGGGAGCTGACATCCTCTGCCCCGACAACGTCGAGGTGGTCAACGGCGACCAGCTGATCGCCACCCTGGGCGAGGGCGCGCACCTGGAGATGGAGATGACGGTCGAGCACGGGCGCGGGTACGTCCCGGGAGACCGGAACAAGCGGCCCGACCAGCCGATCGGCGTCATCGCGGTCGACTCCATCTTCACCCCCATCCGGCGGGTCAACTACCGGGTGGAGGACACCCGGGTCGGCCAGGTGACCAACTACGACCGCCTGATCCTGGAGGTCTGGACCAACGGCGCCGTCGATCCCAAGTCGGCGGTGGCGCAGGCCGCCTCCATCCTGCAGGAGCAACTCGATCTCTTCCGCGGCTTGGTGGAGCAGGAAGAGGACCTGAGCCAGGGGGAGCCCGCCGAGGTGAGCGAGCGCGACCGGCTGCTGGAGCGCTCCATCGACGAGCTGGAGCTCTCCATCCGCTCCTACAATTGCTTGAAGCGCGCGGGCATCAACACCATCGGCGAGCTGGTCGCCAAGACGCCGGAAGAGATGATGAAGGTCCGCAACCTGGGACGGAAGTCGCTGGAGGAGGTCCAGGAGAAGCTCGCGGTACTGGGGCTCTCCCTCCGCTCCTCGGAGGAGTAGCGAGGGCGGCCCGCCGGCGGGACGAAGGGGCGCGGGACGAAGGGCCTGCAGCGAGGACCGGGCGACGAGAATCGCGGAGGGAGAAGGACGGAATGGCGTACGCCAAGCTGGGGCGACGGACGGGCCACCGGAACGCCATGCTCCGGTCGCTGAGCACGGCGCTCTTCGAACACGAGCAGATCGAGACCACCGAGACCCGCGCCAAGGAAGTGGCGCGCATCGCGGACCGCATGGTCACCCTCGCCAAGAGGGGCGACCTGCACGCCCGCCGCCAGGCGCTGGCCTACCTGACGCGCGAGGACGTGGTGAAGAAGCTCTTCGACACCATCGGTCCCCGCTACGCGGGACGGAACGGCGGCTACACGCGCATCACGCGGCTGGGACCCCGGCGGGGCGACGCCGCCCCCATGGCGCTGGTCGAGCTGATCTGAACCCGGATGGAAGCCGGATGGGCCACCTGATCGAGGCGAGGGGGGTCCGTTTCTTCTACCCGACGGCCGCCGGGGCCGAGGTTCGGAGGACGGCGCTGGACGGCGTCGACCTGACCGTCGACGAGGGCGAGTGGATCGCCGTCGTCGGCGCCAACGGTTCCGGCAAGTCCACCCTGGCCAAGCACCTGAACGCCCTCCTCCTCCCCGCCGAGGGCGAGGTCCTCGTGGAGGGCCGCTCCACCCGGGACGCGACCCACCTGTGGACCATCCGCCGCACCGTGGGCATGGTCTTCCAGAACCCGGACAACCAGATCGTCGCCTCGCTGGTGGAGGAGGACGTCGCCTTCGGTCCGGAGAATCTGGGGGTGCCGCCGGCGGAGATCCGCCAGCGGATCGCTTCCTCCCTGGCGGCGGTGGGCATGAGCGCCTTCGCACGCCGCGCACCCCACCAGCTCTCCGGCGGCCAGAAGCAGCGTGTGGCCATCGCGGGCGTCCTGGCCATGCGTCCCCGCTGCATCGTCCTGGACGAGGCGACGGCCATGCTCGACCCGTCGGGCCGGCAGGAAGTGCTGGAGGCGGTGGAGCGACTCCGCCGCGAGCAGGGGATCGCGGTGGTGATGATCACCCACTTCATGGACGAGGTGGTCCGCGCCGACCGGATGGTGGTCCTGGCAGGCGGGCGGGTGGTGGCCGACGACACCCCGCGAGCGGTCCTCTCCCACGCCGAAGAGGTGGCGCAGCTGGGGCTGGAGGTGCCCCAGGTGAGCGAGCTGGCCCTGGAGCTCCGGCGGCAGGGCCTGGAGCTGCCTCCGGATCTGATCGCGCCGCGGGAGCTGGTCGAGGCCCTATGCCGATTGAAGTCGAACACCTGAGCTACGTCTACGGCGAGAACGGCCCCGAGCCGGTGACCGCCCTGGAGGATGTCTCGCTCCGCATCGACGACGGGCAGTTCGTCGCCATCATCGGTTCCACGGGCTCCGGCAAGTCGACGCTGATCCAGCACTTCAACGGCCTGATCCGCCCCCAGCACGGGCG
Organism: Bacillota bacterium; assembly: GCA_029961055.1. Lineage (NCBI taxonomy): Bacteria > Bacillati > Bacillota > Bacillota bacterium. The sequence continues at coordinate 76,256 of JASBVM010000009.1, read as the reverse complement.
CGTGGTGGTGGACGGCCTCGACCTGGCACGGCGCGGGACCCGCATGCTGGAGGTGCGGCGGCGGGTCGGCCTGGTGATGCAGTATCCGGAGAGCCAGCTCTTCGAGGAGACGGTGCTGGCCGAGGTCGGCTTCGGCCCCCGCAACCTGGGCCTTGACGACGAGGAGGTCCGCCTCCGCGCGGAGCGGGCACTGGAGACGGTGGGCGTCGACCGGAGCCTCTGGGGTCTCTCGCCCTTCGAGCTGAGCGGCGGTGAAATGCGCCGGGTGGCCATCGCCAGCATCCTGGCCATGGAGCCGCGTGCCCTCGTGCTGGACGAGCCCACCGCCGGGCTCGACCCGCGCGGGCGCCGGCAGATCCTGGAACAGGTTCGGAGGCTCCACCGCCAGCGGGGGATCACCGTCGTGCTCGTCACCCACAACATGGAGGACGTGGCCCGCCTGGCCGAACGGGTCTTCGTCCTCCACCGCGGCCGCCTGGTGGCGGAAGGGAGCACCCGGGAGGTCTACGCCCGCGGGGAGGAGTTGCGGGCGTACGGTCTGGCGCCGCCCCAGGTCTCGCAGGTGCTGGAGCAGCTCCGCGCCTGCGGCTTCGACGTGCGCACCGACCGGATCACGGTCGAGGAAGCCCGGGACGAGATCCTGCGCCTCTTTCGGGGGGAGGGTGGAGGTGCCTGACGCGCTCTTCATCGGCCACTACGTGCCGGGCGACTCGGTGGTCCACCGCCTGGACAGCCGGGTCAAGCTCGTGCTGACCTTCGCCTACGTCATCATCCTCTTCTTCGCCGTCCGGCCCGGCGCCTACGTCGCCCTCGCCCTCCTGCCCCTGGCCGGCTACCTGCTGGCGAGGCTGCCGCTGCGCATGGTCTGGCAGGGGCTGCGGCCGGTGGTGGCCGTCCTGCTCCTCACCTTCGTCCTCAACATGCTGATGACGCCCGGCCACCCGCTCTACCGCCTCGGACCGCTGACGGCGACGGTGGAGGGCGTCCGGCTCGGGCTCGAGATGGCCGTCCGCCTGATCCTCCTGATGATGACCAGCACGCTGCTGACCCTGACCACCTCGCCCATCGAGCTGACCGACGGGATCGAGAGCCTCCTCCGTCCCCTCCGGCGGCTGGGCGTGCCCGCCCACGAGCTGGCCATGATGATGACCATCGCGCTCCGCTTCATCCCCACCCTGGTGGAGGAGGCGCAGAACATCCTCAAGGCGCAGCAGGCGCGGGGGGCCGACTTCGAGACGGGCAACCTCTTCCGGCGCGCCCGCGCCATGGTCCCGCTCCTGGTGCCGCTCTTCATCAGCGCCTTCCGGCGGGCCGACGAGCTGGCGACGGCCATGGAGGCCCGCTGCTACCACGGTGGCGAGGGGCGGACCCGCTACCGGGAGTACCGGATCGGCCGCGCAGACTGGGTGGCGACGGCGGTGGCGGCCGCCGCCCTCCTCTTCGTGCTGGTCGACCGGGCGCTGGGGGTCTGACCCTTGGGCCGCTGGCGGATCTGGCTGGCCTACGACGGCCGGGCCTTCCAAGGCTGGGAGCGGCAGGCCGGCCCGGAGCCGACGGTGCGCGGCAGCCTCGAGGCGGCGCTCGCCCCCCTGGCTGGCACGGCGACCCCCGTCCGCCCGGCAGGAAGGACGGACGCCGGCGTCCACGCCGCCGGCCAGGTGGCTTCCTTCGAGCTGGAGCGGGAGACGACCCCGGGCGAGCTGGTGCGCGCGCTCAACGCCCGGCTGCCGGAGGCGGTCCGCGTCTACGGGGCGCAGGCGGTGGGCGCCGACTTCCACGTCCAGCGCCAGGTGAGGGAGAAGCTGTACGTCTACGCCATCTGGGTCGGAGGGGTCCCGCCGCCCTTCCTGCGCGGGCGGGTCTGGGCGCCGGGACGGCGCCCGGACGCCGGCGCCATGCGGGCGGCGGCGACGGGGCTGGTGGGTCGCCACGACTTCCGCGCCTACCAGGCCGCCGGCCGGCCGGTGGCGAGCACCGTCCGCACGCTGGAGCGGGTGGAGGTGGAGGAGCGGGGACCGGTGCTGCTGGTCCGGGTCGGCGGCGCCGGCTTCCTCTACCGCATGGTGCGGCGGATCGTGGGCGCGCTGGTGGCGGTGGGCTGGGGGAGGGCGAGGCCGGAGGAGCCGGCCGAGGCGCTGGTCACGGGGTGGTCGGCGGCAGCCACGGCGCCGGCGGAGGGCCTCTGCCTCGCCGAGGTCCGCTACGCGCTGCCGGATCCGCCGGCGGTCGAGGAGGCGCGGCGCGGGCAGCTGGCCGCCTGGTGCCCGTGGGCGGCGGACAGGCCGCCGGCAGGCGCCTTGACACCCTTTCCCGGCGAAGGATAAACTCCAAGCGCTGTGCTCCGCCCTGGAGCGGTCCCGGGGGAGGCGCCCCGGGCCGCGAAAGAGGTTTCGGTCCGGAAGCTTCGGGTTCGGTCCGGAACCGGGGTTCGGGAACTGGGGTTCGGAACGAGGGAAAACGAGGGACAAGGGCTGGCTCGTCCAACGGGACGCCCCGTGGGTCGGTTGCGGGGCGATCTCTTGCTGCAAGGAGCCCTTGGAGGGCGCGAGGGGGTGAGACGATGCTGGCGACGCAGAAGACGTTCATGGCCAAGCCTCGCGACCTTTCCCGCAAGTGGTACGTGGTCGACGCGGAGGGCAAGCGGCTGGGCAAGGTGGCCGTGACCGTGGCCAACCTGCTGCGGGGCAAGACGAAGCCGGAGTACACGCCGGGCGTCGACTCGGGCGACTTCGTCATCGTCGTCAACGCGGAGAAGGTGGAGGTCTCCGGGCGGAAGCCCGAGCAGAAGCTCTACTACCGGCACAGCGGGTACCCGCGCGGCCTGAAGGCGACCAGCCTGGGAACGATGCTGAAGACCCGTCCCGAGCGCGTGATCGAGCTGGCCGTTCGGGGCATGATGCCGCGAAACCGGCTGGGGCGCGCGCAGTTGCGGAAGCTCCACGTCTACGCCGGGCCGCTCCACCCCCACCAGGCCCAGCAGCCGGAGCCGGTGGAGTTCTGAGGCCCAGTCGGAGCGAGAGGAGGGCGGCGATTGCCGTACAGGGTGCAGTACTGGGGCACCGGGCGCCGGAAGGAGGCCGTGGCCAGGCTGCGGGTGGTGCCGGGTAGCGGCCGGATTCTGGTGAACGGCAAGCCGTACGAGAACTATTTCCCGGCCATTCATTGGCAGAAGTGGGTGCGCGAGCCGCTTGAGGTCGCCCAGCTGGACGGCCGCTACGACGTGCTGGTCAACGTCCGCGGCGGCGGTGTCTCCGGCCAGGCGGGGGCCGTCCGGCACGCGCTGGCCAGGGCGCTTCAGGCGCTGGATCCCGAGCTCCGGCCGGTGCTGAAGAAGGCGGGCTTGCTCCGACGCGATCCGCGGGAGAAGGAGCGGCGGAAGTACGGGCTGAAGAAGGCCCGCAAGGCGCCCCAGTTCTCCAAGCGCTGATCCTCCGCAAGACGTCCTCCCAGGTTTGACCCCCGATTCTGCCGCATATGCGTGACGCGAGGGGTGGGCCTTCATCCCTGCCACCCTCGTCGCGCATGCGTCGCAGAGGAGGGGTCGTCCGTGCTTCGGGTCGTCTGCCGGGCGAAGCTCCACCGGCTCCGGGTGACCGAGGCGAAACTCGAATACATGGGCAGCATCGCCATCGACCGCGAGCTGCTGGACGCCGCGGGCATCGCTCCCTACGAGCTGGTCCAGATCACCAACGGCTCCAACGGCGCCCTCTGGCGGACCTACGTGATGCCGGCCCCGGCGGGTTCGGGGGCCGTCGCGCTCAACGGGCCGCCTGCGCGCCTCTTCCTGCCCGGCGACGAGATCATCGTGCTGGCCCTGGCCTGGGTGACGCCGGAGGAGGCCGAGGGTGTCGTCCCTACCCTGGTCTTCGTCGACGAAGCCAACCGCCTGCTGGAGGTGCGGAAGGGCGAGAGCGTCGGACCCGACCCGCACCGGTGAGGTGAGCCGGGTCGGCGGGGCCTGCGCGGCCCGCGAGGCGAGGAGGAAGCGGCGTGCTCCTGGACCTGAAGGGGCTGCGCTCCACATTCTCCCTGGCGTTGATCGGGCTGCTCCTGTTTCTGGCGCTGGGCGTGGCGGTGGCCGCACCCTGGATCCGGCGGCAGGCGACGGCCGACCTCCTGACGGGGCGGCTCATCCTCCTGGACCCCGGCCACGGGGGCGCTGACCCCGGCAGCGTCGGCTCCAACGGGGTCCTGGAGAAAGACGTGGTGCTGGGCGTCTCCCTGGCGCTCGCCCGGGACCTCCGCTCCGCCGGCGCCACGGTCGTCCTCACCCGCCAGGACGATCGCGACCTGAGCGGCCTTCCCGCCAGGCACCCGCGCCGCTACCGGACCGACCTCTACCAGCGGGCGACCATCATCGAGGCGCTCCGCCCGGACCTCTTCCTCTCCATCCACGCCAACGCCTATCCCGACCGCTCCGCGCAGGGGGCGCAGACCTTCTACCGGCCCGATCCCCTGGGGCAGAACCGGCGGCTGGCCACCGCCATCCAGCGGGAACTGGTGGCCGTCACCGGCATGGTCGACCGCGGCATCTCCAGCGACATCCGCCAGCTGGTCCTCAACCGGGCGGAGATGCCGGCGGCCACGGTGGAGATCGGCTTCCTCTCCAATCCCGAGGAGGAGCGGAGGCTGACCGATCCGGAGTACCAGAAGAAGGTCGCCTGGGGCGTCTTCCTGGGGGTGATCCGTTTCCTGGAGGAGGCGCCGCTGCCGGCCGAGGCGCCGCCGGCGCGAAGTCAGCGCGGCGCCGCCGGGGCACGCTGAAAGGCGGGCAGGAAGACGCCCTCCAGCCACTGGGTGTGGTAGCGCCCGCCGCGGAAGTCCGGGTGCTCCAGGAGCGCCCGGTGCATCTCCAGCGTCGTGTGGACGCCCTCGATGCGGTACTCGGCCAGGGCGCGGGCGGCGCGGGCCAGCGCTTCCTCGCGGTCGTTCCCCCAGACCACCAGCTTGGCCAGGAGCGAGTCGTAGAACGGCTGCACGGCGTAGCCGACGTAGGCGGCGCTGTCGACGCGGACGCCGGGGCCGCCCGGCTCGTGGTAGTCGGTGATGGCGCCGGGCGAGGGGATGAAGTTCCGGCGCGGGTCCTCCACGTTGATCCGGAACTCGATCGACCAGCCGCGAGGCCGCACGTCCGCCTGGGTGAGACCGAGCGGTTCGCCGGCCGCGGTCCGGATCTGGAGCTTGACCAGGTCGAGGCCGGTGATCCACTCGGTGGTGGGGTGCTCCACCTGGATGCGCGTGTTCATCTCGATGAAGTAGAAGTCGCCGCCGGCGTCCACCAGGAACTCGACGGTGCCGGCGGTGTGGTAGCCGATGGCGGCGGCGGCGCGGACCGCCGCCTCGCCCATGCGGCGGCGGAGGGCCGGGGTGACGATGGGGCTGGGCGCCTCCTCCACCACCTTCTGGCGCCGGCGCTGGAGCGAGGAGTCGCGCTCCCAGAGGTGGACCACGCTCCCCTGCCGGTCGCCCACCACCTGGAACTCGACGTGGCGCGGCGCCGGCAGGAAGCGTTCCAGATAGACCTCGCCGGAGCCGAAGCCCGAGACCGCCTCGCGGGAGGCGCTCTCCAGCAGCGGCTCCAGCTGGGAGGGCTCCTCCACCACCCGGATCCCGCGGCCGCCGCCGCCCGCCGACGCCTTGATCAGCAGCGGGTAGCCGATCCGCTCGGCGACGCGCCGCGCCTCCTCCAGGCTGTGGACGGGGCCGTCCGAGCCGGGGATGACGGGGACGCCCGCCTGGCGCATCCGTTCCCGCGCCTCGGCCTTGACGCCCATCGCCTCGATCGCCTCGGGCGCCGGGCCGATGAAGGCGATGCCCGCCTCCTGGACCGCCCGGGCGAAGGCCGCGTTCTCCGAGAGGAAGCCGTACCCGGGGTGGACGGCGTCCACCCCCGCCCTCCGCGCCACCTCCACCAGCCGCGGGATGTTCAGGTACGACTGGCTGGCCGGCGCGGGGCCGACGGGATAGGCCTCGTCGGCCATGCGCACGGCCAGCGAGTCGACGTCGGCCTCCGAGTAGACGGCCACCGCCTCGACGTTCATCTCGTGGCAGGCGCGGATGACGCGCACCGCGATCTCTCCGCGGTTGGCCACCAGAATCTTGTGGAACACGTGCTCTCCTCCCGCGTCGTGGCCGGCTGCCGCCAGGCGGCTCCAACCCGCCACGAAGGTAGACTTCGCAGGGGGGGAGCGCAAGCCCTGCGCTAGAATAGGAGCCGAGGTGGCCTCGGGTGTTCGACGTCGACGACGTTCTCCAGACGCTGGCGGCGCACGAGTTGAAGCTGACGCCCCAGCGGCGGCGGGTGGTGGAGGTCTTCTTCCGCCATCCGGGCGAACACCTGAGCGCCGACGACGTCTACGCCGAGGTGCGCCGGGAGCATCCCGACGTGGGCCTGGCCACCATCTACCGGACGCTCGATCTGCTGAGCGATCTGGGAATCCTGGACAAGCTGGAGTTCGGCGACGGGCGCTCGCGCTACGAGCTGGACCGGGGCGAGCGGGAGCGCCATCTCCACCTGATCTGCACCCGTTGCGGCCGGGTGGAGGAGCTCCAGCCCGACGAGCTGCTCGCCCGGCTGGAGGGCGAGATCGAACGGCGGACCGGCTTCCTCGTGGTCGACCGCGAACTCAAGTTCTACGGTCTCTGCGCGGGCTGCCGGGCGGACCGGCAAGCCGGCCGCTAGCTCTTTCACGGTTCGAAGGACGAGGAGATCCGGGTGCCCTCGCGGCGAGCCCCGAGGGAGAATAGGGAAGTCCGGTGAGCCCGGCAGGGCGCCATCGCCGTCACCGGCGGCGCAGGCGGCCCGGGGCGAGTCCGGCGCGGAACCGCCACTGTGACCGGGAGGATCCGGCGAAGACGCCACTGCGCACCGGCCGCCATCGGCCGCCGCGGGAAGGCCGCCGGATCCGAGGAACGGAAGCCAGGAGACCTGCCCGGATCGGCGCGGTTCCCCCGCGGTCTTCGGGGGCGACGGTGCCGCCACCCCGCCCGGCGGGAGCCGGGTCCTCCGCACGGGCTCGCAGGAAGGAGATCCCTGCGTGCAAGCCGCACCCCCGGCTCGGTCCCCCTCCGCCCGCGGCGCGGCGGGCGCGGACCCCCGCGAGGCTCCGCCCGGCCACCTGGGCCCCGATCCCCGCCGTCACCGCCGGCGTCTCCTGGCGCTGGCCACCGGGGTCCTCCTCGTCCTGGCGCTCCTGGCCGGCGCCGCCGCCGGTGCCGTGCCCGTCCCCGTCTTCCCTCTCCAGAGGCTGGACGGTACCCAGGCCGTCATCCTGCTCCAGATCCGCCTTCCGCGGGTGGTGCTGGCCGCCCTGACCGGGGCCGCGCTCTCCACCGCGGGCGCCGCCCTGCAGGCGCTCTTCCGGAACCCGCTGGCCGACCCGTACGTGCTGGGCGTCTCCAGCGGCGCCGCGCTGGCCGCCACGCTGGTGATCGCCTTCCTGCCGGCGCTTCCCGCCGCGGCGGGCTGGGGCCTCGCCTGGTGGTCGCTGCCGGCGGCCGCCTTCGCCGGCGCCGCCGCCACCCTGGGTGCCGTCCTCCTCCTGGGGCGCCTCCTCGGCCGGCCCGGTCCGGCCACGCTCCTCCTCGCCGGCGTGGCGCTCTCGACGCTCCTCTCCGCGGGCGTCTCGCTGGTCGCCACGCTTCAGCCCAGCCGGCTCGGCCCCATCACCTTCTGGCTCCTGGGCGGCTTCTCCGGCGCCGGATGGCGCTCGGTGACGCTGGCCGCGCCGCCGGTCCTGCTGGGACTGGGCCTCCTCCTCGCCCGTCACCGGGAGCTGGACGCGCTCCTGCTGGGCGAAGAGCGGGCGGGCTACCTGGGCGTGGACGTGCCGCGCCAGCTCCTCGCGCTGCTGGTGGCCACCTCGCTCCTGACCGCCGGGGCGGTCGCCCTCTCGGGCATGATCGGCTTCGTCGGCCTGCTGGTGCCGCACCTCTACCGGCTCCTGAGCGGCGCCAGCCACCGCTGGCTCCTCCCCCTCTCCGCGGCCGGCGGTGCGGCGGTGATGGTGGGCGCCGACCTGCTGGCACGGACGCTGATGGCTCCCGGCGAGCTGCCCGTGGGCGTGGTGACCGCCCTGCTGGGGGCGCCCTTCTTCCTGCTCATCCTGCTCCGCGTGGAAGGGGGGCGGGCGCGGTGGCCCTGAGCGACCGGGCACCGGCGGCCCCGGCCGCCGCTGCGGCGGCCGCCGCGGCCGCCCGCCCCCGCCCGGAAGCGCAGCTCCGCCTGGCGGCCGACCGGCTGGAGGGCGGCTACCGGCGCCGGCTCGTGGTGCGGGGGATCTCGCTGGAGCTCCGCGCGGGGGTGGTGACCGGCGTCCTCGGGCCCAACGGCGCCGGCAAGAGCACGCTGATCCGGCTTCTGGCCGGCGCGCTGGAGCCCGAGGCAGGTCGCGTCCGCTGGCAGGAGAGCGGTCCCGCGGAGGGGACCGGGCGCGCGGCGGAGGGAGCCGCCGCCCGTGGACGCGCGCCCGGCGGGCGCGCCCGCCGCCTGGCCGTCCTCCCGCAGGGCGAGCCGGAGACGGTGGGCTTGACCGTCCGCGAGGTGGTGGAGCTGGGGCGTTACGCCCACCGGCAGGAGGACCGGCTGGGCCGGCTCCGGCCGGCGGACCATCGCCGAGCGGTGGAGCGCGCGCTTCAGCTGACCGGGACGCTGGCGCTGGCCGACCGGCCGCTGGCGGAGCTGAGCGGCGGCGAACGGCAGCGCGTCCTGCTGGCCCAGGCGCTGGCCCAGGAGCCGAGGGTCCTGCTGCTGGACGAGCCGACGGCCCACCTGGACCTGCGCCACCAGGTGGAGCTGCTCGCGCTGGTCCGGCGCCAGGCGGAGGAAGGGCTGGCCGTCCTGGCGGCGCTCCACGACATCAACCTGGCGGCGCTCTTCTGCGACCGGCTCCTGGTGATGGCCGAGGGCCGGATCGTCGCGCAGGGCCGGCCGGAGGACGTGGTCCGGCCCGATCTCCTCGAGGCGGTCTACGGGACGCCGGTGGCGGTGACGCGCCACCCGGTGCTGGGCGTCCCCCAGGTCGCCCTGCTGCCGCCCGGCTTGCCGGCTCCGGAGGGCGCGTGCTAGGATCGAGTCACCAATCGAACAGGTCTGTCTCCTTCGGGGCAAGGTGAGGGGCGGAGACCCCAATTCCTGACCGGCGGTGATGCGGACCGCCTCGGCGGTCCGACGAGCCCGCGACCCGCGAAAGCGGTGGAGTCCGGTGCGATCCCGGTGCCGACGGTACAGTCCGGATGGGAGAAGGAGCGGCGCGATGCCACGCGACCTCTCGCGAGGCCTGCCCCCCGCAGGCGGCGGAGAGGAGCGGGCTCTCGCCTGCTGGTCCCATGAAAGCTGCCCCGGGTCGATGCCCGGGGCTTTTTCAGTGGGCCCGGGAGGCGGCCTGGCCTGGAGGCGTCCGTTGTGAAGAGATCGGTGCGTGCTCTGCCCTTCGGCCTGACGCTGGTGCAGACGGTCCGCCTGGCGGTGCTGGGCGCCATGGCCTTCGTCCTCATGTTCTTCGCGGAGGTCCCGCTGCCGCCGTTCCCGGCCTTCCTGAAGTACGACGCGGGCGACGTGCCGGCGATCTTCGCCGCGCTCGCCATGGGTCCCTGGGGCGGGGCGCTGGTGGAGCTGATCAAGTCGGCGCTCTACCTTCTGTCCGGCAAGTCGGAGTTCGGCTGGCTCGGCGTCCTGCCCAACCTCCTGGCCGGGCTGGCGCTGGTGGCGGTGACGGGCCTGACGGCGCGGCGCTTCCCCAGCCGCGCGGGCGCCGCCGCCGGCATGGCGGGCGGCGCGGTGCTGATGGCCGGGCTCCTGAGCCTGCTCAACTACGCCTGGTTTCTCCCGGTCCTCTACCGTCTCCCCTCGGAGGCGGTGGCGCCGATGGTGGTGGGCGCCATCCTCCCCTTCAACCTGGCCAAGGCGGGGATCTCCGGCCTCGTCGTGCTGCTGCTCTACCCGCGGCTGGCGCCGGTGGTGGGCGTGCCGGTCCGGGAAGGACGGGTGCTCTGGAGCGGCCAGCTGGTGGAGGCGCGCCACCCCCGCTGAGCGGCCTTGGCCGGCGCCCGCCCGCATACTCCTCCCCGCGGGGGGATGGGCGTGGGATGGGCGGGCGTCGACTGGCGCCTCTTCCTGACCGCCTTCGGCACGGTCTTCCTGGCCGAGCTGGGCGACAAGACCCAGTTGAGCGTGCTGCTCCTCTCGGCGCAGAGCCGCTCGCGCGGGACCGTCTTCGCGGCGGCCGCGCTGGCGCTGGTGCTGGACGCGGCGCTGGCCGCCGTCGCCGGGGGCGCGCTGGGCAGGGCGGTGCCGGAGCGCCTGCTGCAGATCGGTGCGGGGGCGGCCTTCCTGATCCTGGGAGGATGGCTGCTGGCAGCCGGCCTGCTGGGGTGGTGAGGGGCGGGGATCGGGAGCACGGTGTTCCGCTGCCGGCAGAGCATGCCCGCCGGGCCATTTTCGGCGAAAATGGCTGGACGGGGTGGTGCCGAGCGGTGAGGAAGGAAGAGCGGCGCCGGCACCCGCAAGGGCCGGGAGCGGGAGGCCGGGTGGGCCGATGACGACCTGGCGGCAGCTGCTGCCGGACCTGGGCGGGCGGACGCTGGTGATGGGCGTCCTGAACGCCACGCCCGACTCCTTCGCCGACGGTCCCGACCGGGGGCGCGGACTCGACCCCGGCTGGGCGGTGGAGCGGGCGCGGGCGATGGTGGAGGAAGGGGCCGACCTGATCGACCTGGGCGCCGAGTCGACGCGCCCGGGCGCCGCCGCGGTTCCGGAGGAGGAGGAGCTGCGCCGCCTCCTTCCCGTGCTCCGCGCCGTCCTCCGCGCGCGCCTGGGCGTGCCCGTCTCCGTCGACACGTACAAGGCGAGGGTTGCCGAGGCGGCGGTGGAGGCCGGGGCGGCGGCGGTCAACGACGTCAGCGGGCTGGAGCGGGACCCGGCCATGGCGGCCACCCTGGCCCGGCTGGGGGTACCGGCCGTCCTGGCCCACGGCGGCGGCCGGGGCGGGCGTGCGCCGGACGCGCCGCCGCCCGTCCCCGGGGAAGTTGGTGCGCCCGTCGCTCGCTGGCGGCTCGAGCTCGACCGGATCTTCCGGCACGCGCTGGAGGCCGGGATCGAGCCGGGGGCGATCCTCCTCGACCCCGGGATCGGCTTCGGGAAGGGTGCCGAGGAGAACCTGGTCCTGCTGGCTCGCCTGGAGGAGGTGATGCCGCCGGGGATCCCCTTCCTGGTGGGTGCCTCGCGCAAGGGCACCATCGGACGCCTCCTCCACGAGCCGCCGGAGGCGAGGCTGGAGGGGTCGCTGGCGCTGGCGGTGCTGGCCGCCCGGGCGGGGGCGGCGGCGGTCCGCGTCCACGACGTCGGCCCCACGGTCAGGGCGCTCCGCGTGGCGGACGCCGTCCGGGCGGCGGGGAGGGGCGCCGGTGCCGCCCGGGGCGGCGGGGGCGGCGAGACCGGGGCGGCGGGGCTCGAGCTGCGCGGCCTCCTCTTCTACGGCCGGCATGGAGCCCGGGCCTACGAGCGCGAGGGGCTCCATCCCTTCCGCGTCGACGTGCGGCTGGCACTGGAGGCGGGGCGCCCGGCCGGCGACCGGCTGGGCGACTCGGTGGACTACGGGGCGGTGGCGCGCCTGGTGCGCGGCGTGGTCGAGGGCGAGCCGGTCAACCTGATCGAGTCGCTGGCGGCGCGGATCGGGCGGGCCCTGGTGGCGCGCTTCGCGGGGCAGGGCGTGCGCGGCCTGGAGGTGCGGGTCCACAAGCCCGAGGCGCCGCTCCACCACCCCTTCGAGGACGTGGCGGCCACCTGGCGCTGGCCGGCCTAGGCGGGGGAGGCGGAGCGGATGAGCGGGGAGCGGGCGGCCGTGCGGCGGGGCTTCCTGGGGCTCGGCTCCAACCTGGGCGAGCGCGAGGAGGCGCTCCGCTCGGCGCTTCGGCTGCTCGGCGCGGAGGCGGGGATCCGGGTGCGGCGCGTCGCCGGCCTCTGGGAGACGGAGCCGCTGGGCTTCCGGGAGCAGCCCTGGTTCCTCAACACGGTGGCCGAGGTGGAGACCGGGCTGCCGCCGGAGGAGCTCCTGGCGCGCGCGCTGGCGGTGGAGGCGCGGCTGGGGCGGGTGCGAGGGCTCCGCTGGGGACCGCGGACCATCGACATCGACCTGCTCTGGCTCGACGGGGTGGAACGGTCGGGGGCGGAGCTGACGCTTCCTCACCCGCGCATGCAGGAGCGAGCCTTCGTCCTGGCACCGCTGGCGGAGCTGGAACCCGACCTCCGCCTGGGAGGAGGAAGGACGGCGGCGGAACAGGCCTCGCTGCTCCGTTCGGCGCCGGGTGCGCCCGCGGTGCGGCGGCTCCGAGCGCCCGGCTGGTGGGCGGGCGCGTTGTGAACCGGCGGCGCGGAGCGCTATAATGCAGCCGTCGACGCGCCTATAGCTCAGGGGATAGAGCACCGGCCTCCGGAGCCGGGTGCGGAGGTTCGAATCCTCCTAGGCGCACCACCTTTCCCGGTCCTCTTCCCGGCGCGGTTTCAGGTTCTCACGGCTGGCGGTGAGCGGGCGGCGACCCCGGGGTCGCCGCCCGCGTCGCATAGCTTCCCCCTTCGCGAGAAAGAATCAAGTCGGTCTCCGCCCGTGCGGCCTCGCGGGCCAGGCTCGGCCTGGCGCGGCCTCTCCGCAGCCGGCGGGCGTCGGAAGGAGGGATGCGCCACGGCCGCCTCCGAGAGTGACGGCGTGCGCGACCAGGACGTCAGCCTGGTGATCGGCGGCGACGCCGGCCAGGGCGTCGAGTCCAGCGGCGCCGGCTTCTCCAGCGCGCTGGCCCGGGCGGGCTACCACATCTTCTGCATCGCCGACTACCGCTCGCGCATCCGCGGGGGCCACAACTTCTACCAGATCCGGGCGGCGACACGGCCCGTCGCCTCGCACGCGGAGCCGCCGGCGCTGCTCCTCGCCCTGACCGCCGAGTCGGTGGAGCTCCACCTGGAGAAGCTGGCGCCGGATGCCGCCGTCATCTACGACAGCTCCTTCCGCCTCGACCGCACCGCCGTCGAGCGGAGCGGCCGGCTGGCGGTGCCGGTGCCGATGAACGAGATCGCCGTCCGCCACGGAAGCAAGGTGATGATGAACACCGCGGCGCTGGCGGCGGCGGCCGGCCTCCTCCACTTCCCGCTGGGGCAGATGGAGGAGGTGATCCGGCGGAACTTCGCACGCAAGGGCGAGACGGCGGTGGAGGGGAACCTGGCGGTGGCCCGCGAGACCTACGCCCTGGTGGCCGGCTCGCCCGAGGCCGCCCGCTTCCGCTACCGCCTGCCCGGCCGTCCGGGGCAGCCGGAGCGGATGCTCCTCCACGGGAACCACGCCTTCAGCCTGGGGGCGGTGGCGGCCGGCTGCCGCTTCATCGCCGCCTACCCCATGACCCCGGCCACCACCATCCTGGAGTGGATGACGGCCCACGCCGAGCCGCTGGGCGTGGTCACCAAGCACGCCGAAGACGAGCTGGCGGCCGTCTGTATGGCCATCGGCGCGGGTTTCGCCGGCGCGAGGGCGATGTGCTCCACCTCCGGCGGCGGCTTCTCGTTGATGACCGAGGCGCTGGGTCTGGCCGGCATGACGGAGACGCCGGTGGTGGTGGTGGACGTCCAGCGGGGTGGGCCCTCCACCGGCCTGCCCACCCGGACCGAGCAGGGTGACCTGCTCTTCGTCCTGCACGCCTCCCAGGGCGACTTCCCGCGCTTCGTCCTGGCACCCGGCGACCACGTGGACGCCTTCGAGACGGCGATGCGCGCCTTCAACCTGGCCGAGAGGTACCAGGCGCCGGTGATCGTGCTCAGCGACGAGTTCCTGGCCTCGAGCCTGCGCACGCTGGAGTTCGGCCAGCTCCGGCGCGACGCGGTGCCCATCGACCGGGGGAAGACGCGGCGTCCCGGGGAGAAGCCGCTTCCCGGGGAGCGGGGGGCGGGTGGCGGGCAGCAAGACGGCTCGGCCGGGAGGCGGGACGGGTACCTCCGCTTCGCCTTCACCGCCGACGGCATCTCGCCGCGCGTGATCCCCGGCGACCCGCAGGCGGTCTACGGCGCGTCCAGCGACGAGCATGACGAGGCCGGCCACATCACCGAGGAGATGGACAACCGCAGGCGGATGATGGAGAAGCGGATGCGGAAGCTGGAGACGGCGCTGGCGGCCGGCGACGTGCGCGGGCCGCGCCGGGTGGGGCCCGAAGAGGCGGAGGTGACGCTCCTCACCTGGGGCTCCACGCTGGGACCGGCCCGCGAGGCGCTGGAGGTGCTCCAGGCCCGGGGCGTGCGCGCCAACCTGCTCCATTGGACCGACATCTGGCCCTTCCACGTGGAGGCGGCGGAGCGGGAGCTGCGCCGGGTGCGCCGCGGGGTGGTGGTGGAGCAGAACTACACGGGGCAGTTCCGGCGCTTCCTGAGGATGATGACCGGCTACCAGGCGGAGGCGCTGGTCCGCCGCTACGACGGCCGGCCGCTGGCGCCGACCGAGATCGCCCAGGGTGTGCTGGAGGAGGTGGGCGCCGGTGTCCGTTGACGGCCGGAGGCTTCCCTCCCGGGACGGCCGGCAGCTCTCGGCGCGCGACTACATGACCGAGCAGCGGCCCACCTGGTGCCCCGGCTGCGGCGACTTCGGCATCCTGGCCGCCCTCCGCGAGGCGCTCCTCCAGGAGGGGATCGCGCCCCACGAGGTGATCCTCGTCTCCGGCATCGGCTGCGGTTCGAAGCTGCCCGACTACATGCGCGTCAACGGCTTCCTGACGCTCCACGGGCGCCCGCTGCCCATCGCCACCGGCTTCCGCCTGGCCAACCCGTCGATGCGGGTCCTGGTGGTGGACGGCGACGGCGACGCCTACGGGATCGGCGGCAACCACTGGCTCCACACCTGCCGGCGGAACCCGGGGATCGTCCACCTGGTGGAGAACAACCAGATCTACGCGCTGACCAAGGGCCAGTACTCGCCCACCACCGAGCAGGGGACCCGGACCACCACCTCGCCGGAGGGGGCCATCGAGCGGCCCGTCAACCCGCTCCGGACCGCGCTGGCCGCCGGCGCCACCTTCGTGGCCCGGGGCTTCGCCGGGGAGCCCAAGGATCTGGCGCGGCTGATCCGCGAGGCGCTCCACCACCGCGGCTACGCCCTGGTCGACATCCTCCAGCCGTGCATCACCTACAACAAGGTGAACACCTACGACTGGTACGCCGAGCGCATCGTACGCCTGGAGGCGGAGGGCCACGACCCCTCCGACTTCGACGCTGCCTGGGAACGCGCCGGGGAGTTCGGCGAGCGGATCCCGGTGGGCATCCTCTACCGGACCGAGGAGGTGCCCGCCTACGAGGAGAAGGTGCCCGGCCTGCAACGGGGGCCGCTGGTCCAGCGCCCCCTGGACGACCTGGACGAGGCCGCCTTCGAGGCGCTTCAGCGCGAGCTGGTGTAGGGAGGTGCGCGGCATGGCGGAAGGCGCGGGATACGACCGGGCGGAACTCTACCGCCGCGTGCGCGAGGCGGCCCGGCTGGGGAGCGACGAGGAGGCGGCCACCCTGGTGCGCGCGGTCCTCCGCTCGCTGGGACAGGTGCTGCCCTGGGAGAGCCGGGCGCTCCTGGAGAGGCGGCTCCCGGGCGAGCTGGCGGCGGAGATGGAGCGGTTCGCGGCGCCGGAGCCGGATCCGCTGGTGGACCGGGAGGTCTTCCTGGGCCGGCTGACCGGCGGCCTCGCCACCGAGGGTCTCTACGACCAGACCCTGGGGGGCCTCGACCTCTTCTCGGACCACGTGGACGAGGATGCGATCCGGCAGACGCGGGCCGTCTTCGCCGCGCTCCAGGAGGGGCTCGGCGCGGAGGAGCGGGAGCAGGTGGCCTCCCGGCTTCCCGAGGAAGTGGCCGACTGGTGGCGGGACCCCGCCTGAGCGGCGGGGTCCCTGGAGGCGCCGGCGCGGTGCGACCGGCCGGCTAGACCGCTGCGGCCGCGCCCCCCGCCTCCGCCCCCTTCCCGCGCGCCTCGCGGGCCTGAGGCGCGCTGCCGGCCGCCTCCTCCAGGACGGCCGCCACTTCGGGGCGCGTGAACTCCGGCGGCAGCGGTTCGCCGCGCCCGAGCCGCGCCCGCACCTCGGTGCCGCTCAGGCTGAGCCGCTCCTCCGGCCCGTGCGGGCAGGTCTTGGCGGTGGCCATGCCGCCGCAGGCGCGGCAGAAGAAGGCGGCCTCGAAGCGGAGGATCTCGATGCCCAGCTCGCCGGGATCGAAGCGGTCGAAGAGCCGCTGGGCGTCGTAGGGACCGTAGTAGCCGCCCACGCCGGCGTGGTCGCGGCCCACGATCAGGTGCGTGGCGCCGTAGTTCCGCCGGGCGATGGCGTGCATCAGCGCCTCCCGCGGGCCCGCATAGCGCATCGCGGCCGGGTAGAGGGCGAGGACCGCGCGGCCCGCCGGGAAACGGCGCCGGAGGAGCGCCTCGTAGGCCCGCAGGCGGACGTCCGCCGGCACCTCCCCCGGCCGCGTCTCCCCCACCAGCGGGTGGATGAGAAGCCCGTCCGCGATCTCCAGGGCGCACTTCAGCAGGTACTCGTGCGCGCGGTGGATCGGGTTCCGGGTCTGGAAGGCGACGATGCGCCGCCAGCCGAGTTTCAGGAAGAGCGCCCGGGTCTGGGCCGGCCGCAGCCGGTAGCGCGCCCAGGCGGCGCCCAGGCGGCTGGGCGGGCTCTCCAGGAGCAGGATCGGGCCGCCCACGGCCCACTCGCCCTCCGCCTCCAGGCGGGCGACACCCGGGTGGGCCGGGTCGCGGGTGCCGAAGACCGCCTCCGCCTCCCGCTCCCTGGGCGCCCGGAAGACGCTCCTCACCTCCAGGACGGCCACCGGTCGACCTGCCGCCTCCAGGCGTAGCCGCTCGCCGGGCTGCGGCCGCTCGCTCTCCGGCCAGCCCGGCGGCAGGCGGAACACGACGGGCAGTCCCCAGGGGAGGCCGTTCGCCAGCCGCGCCCGCTCCAGGACGGAGAGGTAGTCCGCCTCCTCCATGAATCCCTCCAGGGGGCTGTACCCCCCGTCCGCGATCAGCTCCAGCTCGCCCCAGAGGTGGGGTGGCAGCGGCAGCGCCCGGAGCCGGAGCGCTTCGGCCCGCGCCTGGTCCTGGCGGACCGGGGGCAGGCGCCGGTCGACCAGACGTCCGCCGTAGGGCGGCAGGGCAGCTCCCCGCGGCTCAGACATGGAGACCGCACTCCGTCTTGCCCAGGCCGCGCCAGCGACCCGCCCTGGGGTCCTCGCCGTCCGCCACCGGGGAGGTGCAGGGCTGGCAGCCGATGCTGGGATAGCCCCGGTCGTGGAGCGGGTTGTAGGGGAGGCCGTGCTCGCGGATGTACCGCCAGACCTCCCGCTGCCGCCAGCGGGCCAGCGGGTTGACCTTGACCAGCCCATGGCGGCGGTCCCACTCCACCACGCGGATGTTCCGGCGGGTGGGCGCCTGTTCCCGCCGCAGCCCGGTCACCCAGGCGGAGAGCGGCCGGAGCGCCCGCTCCAGCGGCTCCACCTTGCGCAGGGCGCAGCAGCGATCGGGGTCGCGGCGCCAGAGCGCCGGCCCAAAGGCCCGCTCCTGCTGCTCCACCGTGAGGCGGGGCCGGATCACCTCGAGGTCCAGCTGCGGGTAGGCCGCCACCACCCGGTCGCGGAGCGCGTAGGTCTCGGGAAAGTGGAGGCCGGTGTCCAGGAAGAAGGCCCGCGGCCGCTCCTGGATCCGCGCGAGCATATCCAGGAGGACCATGTCCTCGGCGCCGAAGCTGGTCGCGAGCGCGATGGCGGGCTCATAGCGCCCCACCGCCCAACGCACGATCTGCTCGGGCGGGGCCGTCTCCAGCTCGGCCGCCACCCGCTCCAGCTCTTCCAGGCGAGGCGGGCTCTCGATCACGGCGACTCCCCCTTCGTGGTCATGGAATCGCCTCATGGTACGGGAACGAGTGGCGGGTATGTGCACGGGTCGGCCCGTCCCAGGCGCCGGCGGGCTCCGGGCACGGGCGGCTCCAGGCGCCTGCCGCCCGGCTCCTCGAGAACGTCGTGAGGGGCAGCGGCCTGGGAGGCGGGGCCGCTGGCGAGCTGGGGGCAACGGTACGAGGCTCCGCGGGTGCTCGACCCCGGGAGGCGCGCGCCCGCGCGCCGCGTGCCAGGAGAGGAGACCCGCCGATGGTGGGCGCCGGAGCCGGTGTGGGGGAGCCCGTCTTGCCGGGACGCTCCTGCCATCCGTGGGAGGTCTTGGGGCGGGGGAGAGACCGGTGGCTCCTCCGTGGCCGCGCCGGCGGGGCGAGGTCCGCTGCTCCCCCCTGCCGTGCCGGCGTCCGGCATCAGGGAACCAGGCGAAGGAGCGGCTCCCCCCGCTGGACCACGTCGCCCGGCCCGTGCAGCAGTTCTTCCACCCGGCCCGCCTGGGGTGCGGTCACCAGGTGCTCCATCTTCATCGCCTCCAGGACCACCAGAGGCTGGTTGCGCTCGACCCGTTCGCCGGGCCGGACGCGGACGGCCGCCAGTGTCCCGGGAAGCGGTGCGCTCACCACCGCCACGGCCGACGCCGCCCCCTTCTCCTCCGGGCCGCTCGCCGCAACCGGCGGGCGGCGCCCGGCGGGCGGTGCGGGCGGCGCCTGTCGCAGTTCCCAGGAACCCTCGCCGGCCTCCGCCACCCACCAGCCTCCGCCCGCCAGGGGCCGGGCCCAGAGGCGCCGGCGGGGGCCATGGGCCGCGGCTTCCCGCCCGCCCTCGGCCTCCAGCTGAAGTTGCCAGCCGCCCAGCACCGGACGGCCGGCCAGGAGCCGGTACGTGCCCGCCGCCCCCTCGGACGCGGCCTCCCCAGCAGGCACCCCGGCCGGCTCGCGCGTCACCCGGGCGCGGAGACGGTGCCCCTCGCCGCGCAGGCGCACCACCAGCGCAGGGGCGGCTTCCCCGCCGCCCGCGGCCGCCTCCGCCGCACGCGCGGGATGGCCCTGGCCAGCCTCCGCCTGCGACCAGCGGCTGCGGATGCCCTCGCCCATGCGCCAGGGACCGAGCAGGGTGAAGGGCGAGCGGTCCGCCCCTCCGCGGGCGGCTCCGGACCTGTCCAACTGCTCCGCCACGGCGGCCGCCACCGCCGCCTCCGGCGGCGCCGCGGCCGCCCCGAGCAGCCGCCGCTCCTCCAGGAAGCGGGTGGAGAGGTCGCCGGCGGCGAAGGCCGGGTCGGCGGCGATGCGCCGCAGGAGCGGCAGGTTGGTCGCGACGCCGCGCACCTCCGTCGCCGCCAGCGCCGCCTGGAGGCGCTCCAGCGCCTCCTCCCGGTCGGCGCCGTGCGTCACCAGTTTGGCCAGGAGCGCGTCGTAGTACGGGCTGACCTCGTCGCCGGCGGCGAAGCCGGCCTCGACGCGCAGGCCCGGCAACCCCACGCCGGGCAGCTCCGACAGGCCGGAGCCGCCACGCGCGTCGCCCCGCCCGGCCGGTTCCGGGAGGCCGAAGCGCTCCAGGCGCCCGCTGGAGGGGAGGAAGCCCTCCTCCGGCGACTCGGCGTAGAGCCGGACCTCGAAGGCGTGGCCGCGGAGCGCCACCGCTTCCTGGTCGAAGGGCAGGGGCTCGCCCATGGCCAGGCGGAGCTGGAGCGCCACGAGGTCGAGACCGGTCACTTCCTCGGTCACGGGGTGCTCCACCTGGATGCGGGTGTTCATCTCCAGGAAGTGGAACCGTCCCCGCTGGTCCAGCAGGAACTCCACCGTCCCCGCGCTCCGGTAGCCCACCGCCCGCGCCAGCTCCAGCGCCGCCTCGCCGAGCCGGCTCCGGAGCGCCGGATCCACCGCCGGCGAAGGGCTTTCCTCCACGATCTTCTGGTGCCGGCGCTGGACCGAGCACTCGCGCTCGCCCAGGTGGACGCCCCGGCCGAAGGCGTCGAAGAGGAGCTGCACCTCCACGTGGCGCGGCCGTTCCACGTAGCGCTCGAGGAGGAGGCGGCCGTCGCCGAAGGCGGCCTCCGCCTCGCGCCGCGCCGACTCCAGCGCCGCCGGCAGCTCCTCCGGCCCGGGCACCACGCGCATGCCGCGCCCGCCGCCCCCGGCGGCCGCCTTGACCAGGACGGGCCAGCCGATGCGCTCGGCCTCGGCCAGGAAGCGCCGGGCCTCCTGTTCCTCGCCGTCGTACCCCTCCAGCACCGGCACGCCCAGCCGCCGCGCCAGCTGCCGTGCGCGGCTCTTGTCGCCCATGGCGCGCATCGCCTCGGGCGGCGGGCCGATCCAGACCAGGCCGGCGCGCTCCACCGCCTCGGCGAATCCGGCTTCCTCCGCCAGGAAGCCGTACCCCGGGTGGACCGCCTCCGCCCCCGTCTCCCGGGCCGCCGCCAGCAGCCGCTCCACGTCCAGGTAGCTCTCCCGCGCCGGCGCGGGACCGAGGCGGATCGCGGCGTCCGCCTCGCGCACCCAGAGACCGCCGGCGTCGGCGTCGGAATAGACGGCCACCGCCTCCAGGCCCAGGCGGTGGCAGGCGCGGATGACGCGGCGGGCGATCTCGCCGCGGTTGGCCACCAGCACCCGGCGAAAGGGGCGGGGGGCCGGACCGGGGACGGCCGCCTCCGCACGCATCAGGCGTTCCGGGCCGTCTTCCGCGCGGCCCGCTCCAGGAAGCGCGGCACGTCCACGATGAAGCGCTCGTGGCGCGCCTCGCCCACCTTCTCGAACCCGTCCTCGGCCTCCACCTGGAAGACCAGGCGGCGGCCCTCCACCTCCAGCAGGCGCGCCCGCGCCGTCACCGTCAGCCCCACCGGCGTGGGCGCCAGGTGGCGGAGCTCCACCCCGATCCCCACCGTGGACTGCTCCTCTCCAAGGTAGGGCGCCACCGCCTGGAAGGCCGCCTCCTCCATCAGCGCCAGGAGGAAGGGCGTACCGAAGACCGGCAGCGCCCCGCTGGCGGCAGCCGCCGCCGTCCGCTCCCGGGTGACGCGGAGGCTCGCCACCCCTTCCAGCCCCGGCCGGATCGCGCTGTCCGAACCGCTGTCCTGCTCACCCGGCATCCGTCTCGCCTCCGTCTCATCGTCTGCGTGCGCGGGCCTCGGGCGAGGCCTCCGTCCGTCCGCCCGGACCGGGCCCCTACATCCGGAAGACGCCGAAGCGGTGGACCTCCTCGCGCTCGGCACGGCTCCAGGCCGAGGCGACGGCGGCGCCGGAGGAGGCGGCGGCCAGGCCCAGCGCCAGGACCTGGCGCGTCTCCGCCGGGTCGATGATGCCGTCGTCCCAGAGGCGCGCCGTCGAGTAGTAGGGGCTGCCCTCTTCCTCGTACTTGGCCAGGATGGGCGCCTGGAAGGCGCGCTGCTCCTCCTCGCTCATGCTCCGCCCCTCGCGGGCGAGGGCGTCCAGCCGCACGGTGAGGAGCGTCGAGGCCGCCTGCGGACCGCCCATGACGCTGATCCGCGCCTGCGGCCACATCCAGAGGAAGTGGGGCTGGTAGGCCCGCCCGGCCATGGCATAGTTGCCGGCGCCGAAGGAGCCCCCGATGACCACCGTCAGCTTGGGCACGTCGGCCGTCGCCACCGCCGTCACCATCTTCGCCCCGTCCTTGGCGATGCCCCGGTTCTCGTACTCCCGCCCGACCATGAAGCCGGTGATGTTCTGGAGGAAGACCAGCGGGATCCGCCGCTGGACGCAGAGCTCGATGAAGTGGGCACCCTTGACCGCGCTCTCCGAGAAGAGGACGCCGTTGTTGGCCAGGATGCCCACCGGGTAGCCCATGATCCGCGCCCAGCCCGTCACCAGCGTCGGCCCGTAGAGCTCCTTGAACTCGTGGAAGCGGCTCCCGTCCACGATGCGGGCGATCACCTCGCGGACGTCGTACGACTGGCGGAGGTCGACCGGCACGATGCCGTAGAGCTCCTCCGGGTCGAAGGCCGGCGGCTCCGGCTCGGCCAGCTCCCAGGGCGGCGGCTCGGCCGGCCCCAGGTCGGCCACCATCCGGCGGACCATCTGGATCGCCTCGGCGTCGTCCTCGGCCAGGTAGTCGGTGACGCCGGAGATGCGGCTATGGACGTCGGCGCCGCCCAGCTCCTCCGCGCTCACCTCCTCGCCCGTGGCCGCCTTCACCAGCGGCGGCCCGCCCAGGAAGATGGTCCCGGTGCCGCGGACGATCACCGCCTGGTCGCTCATGGCCGGGACGTAGGCGCCGCCCGCCGTGCAGGAGCCCATCACCGCGGCGATCTGCGGGATCCCCTTGGCCGACATGCGCGCCTGGTTGTAGAAGATGCGCCCGAAGTGGTCGCGGTCGGGGAAGACCTCCGCCTGGAGCGGCAGGAAGGCCCCGCCCGAGTCGACCAGGTAGATGCAGGGGAGCCGGTTCTGCTCCGCGATCTCCTGGGCGCGCAGGTGCTTCTTGACCGTCATGGGGTAGTAGGTGCCGCCCTTGACCGTGGCGTCGTTGGCGACGATGACGCACTCGCGCCCGGCGACGCGACCGATCCCTGTCAGGATGCCGGCCTGCGGCGCCTCGCCGTCGTACATGCCCCAGGCGGCCAGCGGGCTCAGCTCGAGGAAGGCGGTCCCCGGATCGACCAGCGCCTCCACCCGCTCCCGGGCGAGCCACTTGCCGCGCGCCCGGTGGCGCGCCACCGCGTCCGGGTCGCGCCGGTGCTGGGCCTCCTCGCGGCGGGTGCGGAGTTCCTCCACCAGCGCCCGCATCGCCCGCTCGTTCGCCCGGTAGGCCGGGTCGGAGCGGTCCGCCGGCGTGCCGATCCGCCGGGCGGGGACCGGGTCGGCCCCTGCCGCCTCCTTCCTCATCGGCGCCCGTCCCTCCCGGAGGCGGCCTGCCCTGCCCGCCCGCCCCCCGCGGCTGCGGCGCCGGCGGGGCTTTCCTCCGCCTCCCGGCCCTGCTCCGAGAGGAGGCCGGCCAGCACCAGGTCGGCGCAGAGGTCGCCCAGCGCGCGGGGCGCCACCGGGCCCTCGAGGTGGAACCACTGGTAGGGCCAGTTGGCCATGCCCATGATGGCGTAGACCGTCAGCTTCGCGTCGAGCGGGCGGAGGAGGCCCGCCCGCTGCCCGCGCTCGACCACCGCCTGCACCAGCGCATCGTAGCGCCGCTTCTGGTCGGCGATCCGCCGGTACTGCTCCTCGGGCAGCGAGCCCTTCTCCTGGAAGAAGACGGTGACGATGGCGCGGTTGCGGATGACGAACTCCACGTGGCCGACGACGATGGCGCGGAGCGTCGCCACCGGGTCGAGCCCCCTGGCCAGGATCTCCTCCACCTGCCCGAGGAGCCGGCTCATCACCCGGCTGTAGATCTCGCTGAGCAGCTCCTCCTTCGAGCGGATGTAGTGGTAGAGGGCCGGACGGGTCACCCCCAGCCGGCCGGCCACCTCCTCGAGGGTGCTGTTCCGGTAGCCCTTCTCGCGGAAGAGCTCCGCGGCCACCTGGATGATCTCCTCGCGGCGGAGCGCGTACTGGGTTCCCTCGCCGGCGCGGGCCACGGGCCTCGCCTCCCGTCTGCCGTCTTACGCGTCGGTCGAAGATTCCATGGCGGCCACCCGGAATCCTGCCTTGGAAACGGGCGCGGCGCACGTCCCGGGAGGAGAGGCGGAGGCCGGAGACGAACTGACATGCGGATCTCCGGCGACGCGGCGTCCCCCGGAGCGGAGCCGGGCGCGGAGGAGGGAAAGGGTTTGGGCGAGGGTTTGTCGACGCTTGCGTCAGATATGCTCACCGAGGCGCAGCGCCTTCTGGCGGAGACGGCGCTGGAGTGGGCGCGGGCGGAAGTGGAGCCGCGGGCGGCGGAGATGGACGCACGCGACGAGCTGCCGCCGGAGGTGTGGAGGGGGCTGGCCGAGCAGGGCTTCCTGGGGCTGGGCATCCCCGAGGCGTACGGAGGCAGCGGCGGCAGCCTCCTGGACGGCCTCCTGGTCTGCGAGCAGCTGGCGCGGGTCTCGGCCGGGCTGGCGCTCTCCTACGGCGCCCACCTCAACCTCTGCGCGCACAACCTCTACCGGAACGGGAGCGAGGAGCAGCGGCGGCGCTTCCTGCCCGGGCTCGCCTCGGGAGAGCGGGTGGGGGCCCTGGCGCTGACCGAGCCCGACGCCGGCTCCGACGCGGTCGGCCTGCGCGGCACCGCCCGCCGCGAGGGCGACGTCTACGTCCTCGACGCCAACAAGATCTTCATCACCAACGGCCCCATCGCGGGCCTCTTCCTCGTCTACGCCAAGACCGCGCCGGAGCGGGGCGCGCACGGGATCTCGGCCTTCGTGGTGGAGGGGGCCACCCCGGGCTTCCGGGTCGTCCGGAAGCTGGAGAAGATGGGGATGCGCGGCTCGCCCACCGGCGAGCTCCTCTTCGACGGCTGCCGGGTGCCGGCGGAGAACCTCCTGGGCGAGGAGAACGGTGGCGTGGCGGTGATGATGTCGGGGCTCGACCTGGAGCGCGCCTTCCTGGCGGGACTCTCCCTCGGCCTGGCGGAGGAGGCGCTGGAGCGGTCGCTGGCCTACGCCCGCGAGCGGCGGCAGTTCGGCCTCCGTATCGGCGACTTCGAGCTGGTCCAGGCGAAGCTGGCCGACATGTTCACCGAGGTGGAGGCGGCGCGGCTCCTGGTCTATCGGACGGCACGGCTGGCGGAGGAGGCGTTCGCCCAGGGCCGGAGCGTCCACAAGGAAGCGGCCGCCGCCCTCCTCTTCGCCTCCGACGTGGCCATGCGCGCCACCGAACAGGCGGTCCAGATCCACGGCGGCTACGGCTACCTGCGCGAGCTGCCGCTGGAGCGGATGATGCGCGACGCCAAGCTGATGCAGATCGGCGCCGGCACCTCGGAGATCCGCCGGCTCATCATCGGCCGCGAGCTGGTCGGTCCGCGCTAGGCGGAGGGGGGACGTGACCGGCGGCTGGTGAGGGCGGCGTGGGGGGCGCTCGCCGCCTGACGGATCGGCCGCTCGCCCGTTCCCTCCGTCCCGTCAGTCGAGCCACCCCGCCCGGCGGAAATAGACGAAGAGCGCCAGCCCCAGCGCGAACATGAAGCCCAGCACCGCCGGATAGGCCCAGGGCACCGCCAGCTCGGGCATGTGCCGGAAGTTCATGCCGTAGACGCCGGCGATCCAGGAGAGCGGGAGGAAGATGGCGGAGATGACGGTCAGCCTCTGCATGACGCGGTTGGACTGCTGGCTCTGGATGGCCAGGTGCGACTCGAAGAGCGCCAGCGCGTTGTGCTGCAGGAACTCCAGGTCGCGCTGGAGCCGGTCCAGGTGGTCGGCCACGTCCTTCAGGTAGGGGCGGGTCTCCTCACCCAGCCGGCTCTCCTCGTGCATCAGCCGCGTCAGCGCCACCGCCTCGGGCTCGATGCTGCGGCGAAGCTGCGCCGCCGAACGCAGCAGCCGCCGGAGCGGCCGGATCGCCCGGCGGCCGCGGCCCGCCCAGATCTCCTCGCCCAGCTCGTCCACCTGCTCCAGGAGCGCCTGCACGGAGGGGATCAGCGCATCGACCGCGTGGTCGACGAGCGCGTGGAAGAGGCGGTCGGGCCGCTGGGGCGAGCGCGCGGCCAGCGCTTCGACCCGGCCGCGGAGCTGCTCCAGCCAGGGCAGCTGCTCCATGTGGACGGAGACGACGCCGTCTTCGAACAGGAAGAGGTCCAGCTCCACCAGGCGCAGCCGCCCGCGCGGATCGGGCGGCTCCGGCGCCGGCACGTGCAGCACCAGGAAAAGGTACTCCCGTTCCACGTCGATCTTGGGGAGCTCCGAGAAGTGCTGGCAATCCTCCACGTGCAGGGGATGGACGTGACGGACCGTGCGGAGCCACTCCCACTCCGCCTCCGCCGGCGCCTCCAGGTCGACCCAACCCGCGATCTCGCGGCGCAACGTCCTCCCTCCTCACAAGCCCCCGGCCGGCGGAGCGCAGGCCGGGGCAGACGGCGGCCGGCTGCCCGAGGCGCGCCGGCACCGGGGAGAGCGTACCTCATCCGCCCGCCCCGCGAGCGGGAGGGATCGGCCGCCGCCGGCGGAATGGAAAGCCCCTGGAGGGTGGTGACCTGAAGAGCATGCCCAAGATCGCGTACCGCGTCGCCTTCCCGGAGCCGGCGACGCACTACTTCGATGTGACGCTCCGCGTCAGCGAGATCGGCGGCTTCCGCGGCGCCTCGGCAGCGGGCGGCCTGGCGCCGGAGGGGACGCTGGAGTTCAGCCTCCCGGTCTGGACGCCCGGTTCCTACAGCATCGAGGATTACGCCAGGCACCTGGTCGACCTGCGCGCCCAGGCGGGCGAGGGCGAGGGCGGGCCGGAGCTGCCGGTGGAGAAGGTGGGCAAGTCCACCTGGCGGGTGCAGCTGGGCGGCCACGATCCCATCCGCCTCGAGTACCGGGTCTATGCGCACCAGCTGGACGTGGACGCGGCCGACCTGGACGAGCACCATGCCTTCTGGAACGGGACGCTCCTCTTCCTCTACCTCGAGGGGGGGAAGGAGTTCCCCTGCACGCTGCAGGTGGAGGCGCCGGAGGGCTGGCGGGTCTATACGGGCCTGGAGCCGGTGGAGGGCACGCCCGGCCTCTTCCGTGCCGCCGACTACGACGAGCTGGTGGACTGCCCGGTGGAGTGCGGCACGCCCCGCCTCTACACCTTCGAGGTCGAGGGCGTCCCGCACCGCCTGGTGCTGGACGGGCACGGCAACGAGGAGCCGGAGCGGCTGGTGGCGGACCTGCGCGCCGTCGTCGCCGAGGCGGCGCGCCTGATGGGCGGCCTGCCTTACAAGGAGTACACCTTCCTGGTCCACCTCCTGGAGAGGCGCGGGGGCGGCCTGGAGCATCGCAACTCCACCGCCATCCAGGTGGGGCGCTTCCAGTTCCGCGAGCCGAAGGAGTACGCCAGAGTCCTGACGCTCTTCGCCCACGAGTTCTTCCACCTCTGGAACGTGAAGCGGATCCGGCCGCTGGCGCTGGGCCCCTTCGACTACCTGCGGGAGAACCTGACGCGCCTCCTCTGGGCCATGGAGGGGCTGACCGACTACTACGCCTGGATGCTGGTGGGGCGGGCGGGCGTGGTCCCGCGCGAGCGCTTCCTGGAGTACATCGCCGAGACCATCCAGCGGCTGGAGGAGACGCCGGGGAGGCGCGTCCAGCCGCTGGCCGGCTCCAGCTGGGACAGCTGGATCCACTTCTACCGGCCCGACGAGAACACACCCAACACCGGCGTCTCGTATTACGTCAAGGGCTCCCTGGTCGGCCTCGCCCTGGACGTGGAGATCCGCAGCCGCACGGGCGGCCGGCGCTCGCTGGACGATGTGATGCGCCTGCTCTGGCAGCGCTACGGCAGCCGGGACCAGGGGATCCCCGAGCTGGAGGGCTGGAAGGCGACGGCGGAGGAAGCCTGCGGTTTCCCGCTCGACGACTTCTTCGCCCGCTACGTCACCGGCAGCGAGGAGATCGACTGGGCGGGCCGCCTGGAATTCCTCGGCCTGGAGCTGGAGCGGCGGAGGGAGCCCGAGGAGACGCAGGAGCCGGAGGGCCAGGCGATGCCGGGCAGCCGGGAGCGCTGGGCGTGGTGGTATGAGAGGCGGCCGGGGGCCGAACTGGGCGTCCGCGTGGAGGCCAAGGAGGGCCGCTTGCGGGTGACCACCGTCCTGGAGGACGGCCCCGCCTACGGGAGCGAGCTGGCGCCAGGCGACGAGATCGTGGCCGTGGACGGCTTCCGCGTCACGGACGAGAAAGCGCTGCGCGAGCGGCTCGCCGACCGCCGGCCGGGCGAGCGCGTCCGCCTCACCACCTTCCGCCGGGAGGAAGAGCGCCACGTGGAGGTGAAGCTGGCGGAGCGGCGGCCGTCCAGGTACACACTGAAGCCGGTGGCCCGGCCGAGCGACGCCCAGCGCGAGGCCTTCGCCGCCTGGACGCACGGGCAGTACACGCTGTCGGGCGAGGAGAAGCCCGCCTAGGCGGAAGCGAGGGCGCGAGCATGCGCGAGGAGGCGGCGGCAGATGGCACAGGCGGCCCTGCACGGCTGGATCGGGAGCTGGCTTGCCGCCCGGCGTCACCCCGGCCCCCAGGAACCGGGCAGCCCCGAGGCGGCGTACAAGGCGGCGGTGGTCTGGGGGAGCCTGGCGCCGGACGCCGACCTGGCGCTGGAGTTGCCCCTCTATCCCGTCAACTCGCGCCTGGCGGCCTCGCTGCACCGGAGCTGGAGCCACTCCTGGCTGCTCCAACCGCTCTGGGCGGCGCTGCTGGAGCGGCTGGCCGCCTCCCGGGAGCCGGGGATGCCGGCCGGGGAGGTCCGCCGGTGGCGTTACGGCGGCCTGCTCACCGGGATGGGCGTCCACAGCGCCACGGATATCGCCGTCTGGTTCTCGCCGGTGGCACTCTTCTGGCCGCTCCGCCTGCTGGGGGTGCCCGACCAGGTCGACCTCTGGGAGCCGGCCCGGCGGCGCCTGCCGCCATGGGTGGGCAACTTCCTGGGCGCGCTGGAGCACGGCAGCTGGGCGGCCTGGCTCGCCTGGCTGGCCGCCCGCGCCGAGCCGGGCCGGGCCCGGAGGCAGGCGGTCTCGGCCGCGGGCCTCTCCCTCGCCGGTTTCGTCCTGATGGCGTTCCTGGCCCGGCGCCTGCCCGAGGAGCGCTTCAACGTGATCAACTACGGGCTGGTGATGCCGGCGCTCCTGCCCGGGCAGCTGAGGGCGCTCAGGGGGCTCCGGCGGGTGCTGGAGTCGCTCTGAGCCGGAAAGGAAGGGTCTTGGTGCGCGTCGGATGCCATCTCAGCACCTCCCGCGGCTTCGAGACGGCGGTGGAGAACGCCCTCGCGCTGGGGGGCAACTTCTTTCAGTATTTCCCCAAGAACCCCCGCAGCTACCGGCTGAAGGCGGTGGACGAGGCGGCCGGCAAGCGCGGGGCCGAGGCGGCCCGCGCCGCCGGCGTGGAGACCGTGGCCCACTCGCCCTACGTCACCAACCTGGCCACCTACGACCCGAAGCTCCACGAGACCACCGTCGCCTCGGTGGTCAACGACCTGGAACTGACGGAGGCGCTGGGCACCCCCTGGCTGGTCGTCCACTTCGGAAAGCACGTCGGCGCCGGCGAGGAGGAGGGGAAGCACCTGATGGTGGAGACGCTGGACGAGATCCTGGCCACGTACCGCGGCTCCACCCTGCTGCTCCTGGAGAACACCGCCGGCCAGGGCTCCGAGATGGGCCGGACCCCGGCGGAGTGGATGGAGATCGTGGAAGCGGTCCGCCAACCGGAACGGCTCGGCCTCTGCCTCGACACCTGCCACGCCTTCGCCGCCGGGGTCGTGGACTGGCGCGACGCCGGCTCCGTCTCCGCCTTCGAGGAAGCGCTCCGCTCCACGGGCGCCCTCCCCCGGATCCGGGTGATCCACTTCAACGACAGCATGGTCGACTTCGGCGGCCGCCGGGACCGCCACCAGCGCCTCCTGCAGGGGTTCATCGGCGAGGAGGGGCTGCGCCGCGCGGCCACCCTCCCCGCCTTCCGCGACATCCCCCTCTGCCTCGAGACCCCCGTCTCCGAAGAGCGCGAGTACGGCCCCGAGATCGCCCTCCTCCGGCGGTGGAGGGAGGAGGCCGAGGCCGCCGAGGCGGCCCAGGGCTGAAGGCGAACCCGGGGGCCGCCGGACGCCCCCGGGTTCACCGCCTCTTAACCCCGCCTTAACCCCCCCGCAACCAGGGCAGGCGTTCCACAAGATAACCTCGTCCCGAGGGCAGACTCCTCCAAGGAGGTCGATCCGCGGCATGAGCGGAGTACGGCGCGCGACGAGTCGCGCCCGGTTCTTGTCGATCCCGGTCATGATCCTGGCGCTCAGCCTGGCCCTGGGTGCCTGTGGCGGCGGCGCCGCCACGCCTCCCTCGGCCAACTCGGGCTCCTCGCCGTCCACCGGCGGCTCGGGGGGCTCGGGAGGGTCGGGCGGCGGCCAGGTGACCATCATGGGGGCTGGTTCCTCGTTCGACAATCCCCTCTTCAGCAAGATGTTCTCCGAGTACCACAAGCTCCATCCCAACGTGCAGGTCAACTACCAGTCGGTGGGGAGCGGCGCCGGGCAGCAGCAGCTCTTCGCCCAGACGGTCGACTTCGCCGCCTCGGACGCCTTCCTGAGTGACCAGCAGCTGCAGGAGCACCCCAGCATCGTCCACATCCCGATCACCCTGGGCGCCGTCGCCGTCGGCTACAACCTGCCCAACATCGGTTCGGGCGTCCGGCTGACGGGGGATGTGCTGGCCAAGATCTACCTGGGCCAGATCAAGAAGTGGAACGACCCCGCCATCCAGAACCTGAACCCGAACCGGAAGATGCCCGACCTGCCCATCGCGGTGGTCCACCGCTCCGACGGCAGCGGCACCACCTTCATCTTCACGAACTACCTCTCGGCGGTGAGCGCCGACTGGAAGTCCAAAGTGGGCAGCGGCACCGCCGTCAACTGGCCGACGGGCGTCGGCGCCAAGGGGTCCGAGGGCGTCTCCGCCCAGGTGAAGCAAGTCCCGGGCGGCATCGGGTACTTCGAGATGGCCTACGCCATGCAGAACCAGATCCCCATG
The DNA here is from genome assembly GCA_029961055.1 of Bacillota bacterium. Taxonomy (NCBI): domain Bacteria; kingdom Bacillati; phylum Bacillota; species Bacillota bacterium. The sequence goes on along the minus strand of JASBVM010000009.1, from coordinate 45,816 downwards.
GCCACCATGCAGAACAAGGACGGCAACTGGGTGGCGCCCAGCGTCGACGGCGCCTCGGTGGGGGCCGCGCAGGCGGCGGCCAGCATGCCGTCCGACCTGCGGGCGCTCTTCGTCAACGCTCCCGGTCCGGACTCCTACCCGATCTCCGGCTTCAGCTGGGTCCTGGTGGACAAGAACCGCGTCAGCAAGCCGGTCGTGGAGCTGCTCGACTGGATGGTCCACGACGGGCAGTCCTTCGCCAAGGACCTCTACTACGGTCCGCTTCCCGACAAGGTGGTCCAGCTGGACGAGCAGAAGCTCCAGGAGCTCCGCGCCGTGGCCAAGTGATCCGGGTGGACGGCCGTATCGGAAGAAGGGAGGGGCCCCGTCCGGGACCCCTCCCTTGGCGTCTTTTCGACGCGGTCGGACACCTTGCGCAGGAAAGCGCTCTTCCCGCTGCGAAGGGTAGACGTCCAGGGCGTGACGCGGATTTGCCGTCTCCTTTTCCGCGTCGTGAGGGGCGAAGGGCGTCCTGATGGAACCCGTGCTCTTGGTGGTGGACGTCGACAGCCGGCGGCGGGCTCTCCGGGCGGCACTGGCCGAGCCTGCCGGCCGGGCTGTCGCCTTCCTCGCGGCCGGCTGGCCGGAGGGGCGACCGGCGGAGCTGGAGCAGGCGCTGGTCGCCACGCTGCGCGACCTGGTCCGCCGCTCGGGCCTGCTGCCCCAGGAGGTGGGCGGGCTGGTGCTGGCGGCCGATGCGGACGAGGCGATGCTCTGGCGGGCCGACGGGCGGCCGCTGGCCGGCCCGCGCCCGCTCCCCGGCGCGGGGCCGCAGGCGGCCGCAGCCGCCCTGGAGGAGCTGCGCGGCAGCGTGCCCGAGGAGCTTTTTCCCGCGGAGCGGGCGCTCCGCTTCGGCCCGCTCGGCGCCTGGCTGGTGGCCGCCCTCTGCGGCGGCGAGGGGGCGGCGGAGGCGGCGGGCGGCGACCGTTTCGGCCTTTTCGACCGCCGCATGCGCGGCTGGCTTCCGCCGGCCCGGGGTGAGGCGGGGTCGGGAGAGGGGGAGGCGGCGACCGTCCCCCGGGACCTCCTCCCTCCCTTCCGTCCGAGCCTCGGCCACCTCGGCTGGACCACCCCCCGGGTCCTGGACTTCCCCCTGCCGGTGGTGGCGCTCGTCGACCGCCGGGTCGCCGAGGTGGCCGGCCACGCGGCCGTTTGCCGGCGCGAAGGCGGCTGGCCGGGTCCGGCGGAGGCGCTCCTGCTCCTGGAGGAGGAGGCGACGCTCCGGGTGGTCAGCGACCTGGAGCCGGAGGAGCTGGAGCTGCGCGCGCGTATGGCCGGCGCGGCGGCGGAGGCGGTCCGGGCCGGGGCGGAGGGCGGCGCCGGCCCGCGGCTGCGGCTCCGCGTCGCCCTTCAGGAAGGGCTCCGCCTCTACACGCTGGCGGAGGCGGAGGCCGGTCCGGCCGGCCTGCTGGACCGCTGGTTCGAGGAGGCGCTCGGCCTCTCGGCGAGCTGGGCGGAGACGGAGCGGCTGGCGAGGAGCGCCTCCGCGGCTGCGGGCGCCCGGCTCGAGAGCGCCGGCGGCGGGCGCTGGACGCTCCGCGACCTGGACGGCGGTACCGACGCGGCGGTGCTGGCTCGACTGATCGTGCAGGCGCCGGCGGAGCCGGTGGCCGGGCTTCTGGCGGCCTGGCGGCGGCTCGCGGGAGAGGGGCGGGCCCCGGACCACCTCCACGTCGGCGGCCTCGCCGCGCTGAGCGACCTGCGCCTCGAGGAGCTGGCGCGGGCCAGCGGCCTGCCGGTGCTCCGCGCCACGCACCACGCGGCCGTCGAGCGCGGCGGGGCGCTCCTCGGCGCCCGCGCGCTCGGTCTTCGGGCAGCCGGCCAGGAGAACGACCCCTTCCCCGTCACCCGCTTCTACCCCGAGCCCGGCGCACTCTGAGACCACCGGGGCGACGGCCCCTCCTCCCTCCCGTGCCCGGTCAGCGCCGCCACGGCGGGGCGGAAGGCCGCCGGAAAGGGGACGGCGTGGAGCTCGCCCAGCGGAAGCCAGCGCCCCTCGCCGGCGGGGGGCGGCGGCGCGAGGTCGAGGCGGAGCCGCCCGAGCTCGACCTGCCAGCGGCGATGGCTGAAGGTGTGCGCATACCGGGCGGCGGGTTCGACCCCCCCGGAGGCCAGGCGTTCGGCCTCGGGCGCGGGGAGGCCGGGGAGGAGCGCGCGCAGCCAGGCGGCGAGGTCGACTTCCTGCCAGGGCGACTCGAGCAGCGGGAGGGCCGGCAGGCCGGCCAGGAGGCCCTTGGACGGCCTGCGGACCACCAGCAGGCGGGGCTCGGCGCTGCGGCCGCGGCCGCGGGCGAGGAGCCCCAGCATGGCGACGGGGACGGGGAGGGGCGCCCGGCGGGGAGGCCGGCGGGGCAGCGAATCCTCGAGGCCGAGGCGGTGGGCCGCGCAGAAGGGCGCCAGCGGGCAGTCGGCACAGCTCGGACGGCGGGGCAGGCAGACGGTGGCGGCCAGGTCCATCACCGCCTGGTTCCATGCCCCGGGATCCTCCGGGTCGAGGAGTTCCCGCGCCAGCGCCTCCAGCCCGTGGCGGAAGGCCGGGCTGGAGCGCGGCTCGTCCAGCGCGACCAGGCGGCTGAGGACCCGCTGGGCGTTCCCGTCCAGGGCCGGCTCGGGCCGCCCGAAGGCGATGCTGGCCACGGCGCCGGCGGTGTACGGGCCGACGCCGGGGAGCCGCCGAAGCGCCTCGGGATCCCTGGGCAGCCGACCCCCGTACCGCTCCGTCAGCTCCCGCGCGCAGGCCTGGAGCGCCCGGGCGCGCCGGTAGTAACCCAGGCCCGACCAGAGCCGCTCCACGTCCGCGGGCTCGGCGCGGGCCAGGCTGGGCGGGTCGGGGAAGCGGGCGAGAAACCGCTCCCAGTACGGGATCACCGTCTCCACCCGGGTCTGCTGGAGCATCACCTCGGAGACCAGGATGGCGTACGGGTCCCGGGTCCGCCGCCAGGGAAGCGAACGCCCCCGTGCCCGGTACCAGGCGAGAAGGCGGCGCCGGACCTCCGGACGGTGGGCGAGCAGGGCGGCCGTCCGCTCGGCCGCGGGGCCGCCCGGGGCGAGGGCCGCCGTCTCAGGCTCCGCTCCCCGACGCCGGCCCGGACGCGCCCGGTCCGCCGGCCGGGGTGACCGCGCCGGCGGCCTGCCGCGCGGCCAGCTGCGCCCTCACCTCGGCCAGGCGCGGCCCCCAGAGCGGGTAGTAGAGCATGGAGACGACGCCGATGGCGACGAAGAGGCTGGGCACGACGCCCAGGAGCACCCGGAGGCCGAGGAGCGCCCGCGGCGGCTGGACCGCCAGGTGCGGATCGTAGCCGGTGAGGAGCTGGGTGAGCGTCATCACCAGCGCCTGGACGGCGATGCCCAGGCGGATGATCAGCGCCTGCATGCCGAAGTACATCCCCTCGCGGCGGACGCCGGTGCGGAGCTCGTCCTCGTCGATCACGTCGGCGATCAGCACGTCCAGGAGCATCATCTGCCCGGCCAGGCCGACCCCCGCCAGCGCGGCGACCACCAGCGCCTGGGCGAAGGTCTGGACGAGGAGGAAGCCCCAGAGGACCAGCGCGAAGAGGATGGCGGAGCGGATGATGGCCGCGCGGGCGCCGATCCGGACCGTCACCCGCGACCAGGGGATCATGGCCAGGAAGGCGACGACGAAGATGACGCCCAGGAGCATGGAGGTCTCGGTGCTGCCCACGCGGAGGACGTACTTGGTGAAGAAGGGGACCACCGAGGGCAGGAGCGTGAAGTTGAGCTGGAGCGAGAAGCTGGTCAGCACGTAGAAGAGGAAGGAGCGGCTGGAGAAGGTGTAGCGGAGCGCCAGCCAGGGGGAGAGGACCGCTTCCTCGCTCCCCGCCCGCCCGGTGGCGCCCTCGCGGCTCCCCAGGAGCGAGACGCCCAGCGACAGCGCGGCGACGAGGGCGAAGAGCCAGCCCATCCCCGCCCAGCCCAGCCGGCTGCCGTAGAGGAGAGGTGCCGCCGCCATGCCCAGCAGCGCCCCCACCACCGTGAAGATCTGCCGCCAGGCGGAGACCTGGGCGCGTTCCTCCAGCGTCCGGAACATCTCCGGGAAGAGCGCCGTCCAGTTGAGGATGACCAGCGTGTAGAGGCCGTCGAAGATGAAGATGATGCCGAAGAAGTAGGCCAGCAGCGGGGTCGTCCCCGCCTCCACGGGCGGCGACCAGACCAGGGCGAAGGAGACCGCCAGCGGCAGGAAGCCCAGCGCGATGTACGGCACGCGCCGCCCCCAGCGGGTGCGCGTCCGGTCCGAGAGGTACCCGAAGAGCGGGTCGTTGATGGCGTTCCAGATGCCGTAAAGTCCGAAGAGCGTCCCCACCGCGGCCACGGGCAGCTTGACGGTATCCTCGTAGAAGAAGAGGATGAAAGCTCCGAACGCCTGGCTGAGCAGCGCGCTTCCCAGCGAGCCGGAGCTGTAGGCGATCTTCCGCCACCTCTCCAGGAGTCGCACCCCCTGTCCCGAAACCCTGTTCGACAGGGCGGCAGGCCTTGCCTGCCGCGGCGGAGGTGGCTTTCATGCGCATCACCGACCTGGTGCCCGTTCCGGATCTGCTCTCCGTGCGGCGCATCCTCTGCATCCAGCCCCACCCCGACGACATGGAGGTGGGTGCCGGCGCCACGGTGGGCCGCCTCGCCCGTGCCGGCGGCCGGGTGCGGCTGGTGACGGTGACCGACGGGGGCGTCGGCAGCCCCGACCCCCGCCAGACGCCGGCCGAACTGGCGGCGATCCGGCGCGGCGAGGCGGAGGAGGCCGCCCGGATCCTGGGTGTGGCGGAGATGGGCTGGCTGGGCTTCCCCGACGGGGGCGTGCTGGACGAGGGCGCCGTCCGCCTGGCGCTGGCACGGGAGATCCGCGCCTTCCAGCCCGAGGTGGTGCTGGCGCCAGACCCCTGGCTTCCCTACGAGGCCCACCCGGACCACCGGGTGACCGGTCTGGCGGCGGCGGCCGCGGCGCTCCTGGCCGCCTTCCCCTGGGCCCTCCGGGCCGGGGAGGGACCGGAGAGGGGGCACGAGGTGAAGGCGGTCGGCTTCTACGGGACGGCTGCCCCCAACGTCCGCGTCGACGTGGGCGAGACGTGGCCGCTCAAGATCCGGGCGCTCCAGGCGCACCGGAGCCAGTTCCCGGCCGAGAGCTGGCCCTCCGTGAGCGGCTACCTGGAGGCGAAGGCGCGGGAGCATGGCGCCGCCGCCGGCTGCGAGCTGGCCGAGGCGTTCAAGGTGCTCCCGACCGTCGCGCTCCACTTCAACGTCGACGCGGCGGTCTCCTGAGACGGGAGGTGGCGTCCTTGCGCGTGGTGGTGATCGGCGGCGGCAGCCTCTACACCGCCGAATTGGCCCAGGGTTTCCTCCGGCGGAGGGAGAGCCTGCCGCTGGACGAGCTGATCCTGGTCGACGTGCCCGAGGGACGGGAGAAGGTGGAGGCGGTGGCCGGCCTGGTCCGCCGGATGTTTGCCCGGGCGGGCCACCCGGCGCGGGTGGAGGTGGCCTACGACCGGAAGCCCGCGCTGGAGGGGGCGGACTTCGTCATCAGCCAGTTCCGGGTGGGCGGCACCGCCGCCCGTGGCCGGGACGAACGCATCCCGCTCCGTCACGGCGTCATCGGCCAGGAGACGACCGGGCCGGGCGGCTTCAGCCTGGCGCTGAGGACGGTGCCGCCGGCGCTGGAGCTGGCGGCCGACGTGCGCGAGCGGGCGCCCGGCGCCTGGCTGATCAACTTCACCAACCCCTCCGGCCTGGTGACCGAGGCGATCCACCGCCACGAGCCCAAGGTGAGGAGCTTCGGCCTCTGCAACGTGCCGCTCGGCCTGCAGCGCGGGGTGGCGCGGGCGCTGGGGGTGGCGGAGGAGAGGGTCACCCTCCGCACCATCGGGCTCAACCACCTCTCCTGGAGCCGGGTCTTCCTGGACGGCCGGGAGATCACCGACCAGGTCCTGGCCTCGCCCACGGCGGTGCAGGAGGTGGTGGCCAACCTGCCCGCCCTGGAGCCCTCCTCGCCGGAGGTGGAGACGCTTCTGGCCTACGCCCGGCGCCTGGGGATGATCCCCAACCCGTATCTCCGGTACTACTTCCTGCGCGAGGCGACGGTGGACGAGGCGAGGCGGCTGCTGGAGGCGGGCGAGGGGACGCGGGCCGACCGCGTGGAGAGGATCGACCGGCAGCTCCTGGAGCTCTACCGCCAGCCCGGCCGGGCGGAGCCGCCGGCGGAGCTGGGTCAGCGCGGCGGCGCCTGGTACTCCGAGGCTGCCCTGGGCGCCATGGAGTCGCTCTGGACCGGGCGCCCGGCCCTCCACGTGCTCAACGTGCCCAACCGGGGGGCGACGCCCGACATGCCGCCGGAGGCGGTGCTGGAGGTGGACACCAGCGTCGGGCCCTGGGGGGTCCGCGCCGTCTCCCACGGTCGCCTGCGGCCGGAGCTGCGCGGGCTGATGCAGGCGGTCAAGGCGTACGAGGAGCTGACCATCGAGGCGGCGGTCAGCGGCGACCGCGGGACGGCTCTGGCGGCGCTGGCGGCCCACCCGCTGGTGCCCGGCCTCCGGGTGGCGAGGGAGCTGCTGGAGGAGCTCCTGGAGGCGCAGCGACCCTACCTGCCCCGCTTCTTCCGCGATTGACCGGCGGGGAGGCCGGGCGGCGAGGCGGGGTGTCGGCGCGACGGCGGCACCGCCGGGGCCGGGAGGCGGCTCAGCGCTCCGGCTCCGCCCCCACCGCCGCCGTCTCGCGCAGGGTGGGAGGCGCCGCCGGTGCGGGGACGGCGGCGCCCTCCGGCCAACCGTCGAAGGCCGCCCCCGCCCCGGCGCCGGCGAAGTGGAGCGCCGTCTGGAGGAGGACGGCCAGCTGCTGCAGCAAGAGCAGCAGCAGCGTCCCCGGCGCCGGCGCAGGAAGCCAGCTCCAGACCACCCACCCCTGGAGCGCGGCCAGGAACCGTCCCGCCACCCCGATCCCCGCCGCCAGCGCGACCAGGGTCGCCCAGAGCGGCCAGGCGCTCGGCCGCAGGAGCGCGCGGAAGAGCGGCCAGGCGGCCGGGCGCAGGCCCGCTCCCGCCGCGCGCAGCATGGCCGGGCGGCCGGCGTCCACCGCCAGGCGGGCCAGCCCCGCACCCAGCGCGGCGGCGACCAGCGCGGCCGCCGCGGCTCCCCGCGGCGAGGCGATCCGGCCCAGGATCGCCCCGGCCGCGCCGAAGAGGGCGGCGACCGCCAGCGTCCACGGGATGCCGGCCGCCCAGAGCCGGTAAAACGGGCCCACCACGAGGCGGAGATCGGCCCACAGCTCCCCGCGCGCCCGGTCGCCGCCCCGTGCCTCCGCCAGGAGCGCGCGCCCCAGCGTCAGTGAGGCCAGAAGCGGTCCCAGCAGCCAGGCCAGGAGCGGCACCAGCAGGAGGACCAGCGCGCTTCCGGTCAGGGTGGCCTCCGGGGAGGGCATGCCTGCCCCCGGTGTCGCGCCGGTGGGGAAGCTGGCCGGCGTGGGCGCCGGCGGCCCCGAGAGCGGCGCATGCGGGCCCGCGAAGACCTCCAGGAGCCAGCCTGCGTCGGCTGTCGCCCAGCCGTCCGGCCGCGCGGGCATCGCCGCCGCCAGGGCGGCCAGACCGGGTACCGCCAGCCAGGGCAGGGCGCCCAGCGCCGCCGTCAGCAGCCAGGCTGCCAGGAGCGCGCCGCGGTGGCGCAGGACGAAGGCCAGCATGGCGCGCGCGAGCTTTCTCACCAGAGCACCCCTCCGCTCAGCACCAGCTCCACCAGGTAGGCCAGCTCGCCCCACCAGCGGGCGAGGGGCCAGGCCGGCGGCTGGCGCCGCCAGACGTCATCAGCCCGGTCCGCGTCCAGCGCCAGGCCGTCGGCCACGCGCACCTCCGCCGGGGAACCGGGGAAGGCCAGCTCCAGCTGCTGCCCGCGACCGTCCCAGGTGAGCGCGCGCCGGCTGCCGTCGGCGTAGACGGCCACCACGCGGACCGGGAAGCTTCCGTCGCCCAGGTGGCGGAGCGTCACCCGGGTCTGGCCGCCCCCGCTGCGGACGGCGTCGATGCCGTAGTCGACGCGCCGGGTGCCGGTGAGGAACTGGCGGAAGAGATCGCCCAGCGGGCGGCCGGAGACTTCCTCGAAGACGGCGCGCACCTGGTCGGTGGAGGGGTGCTGCCAGGCATAGCGCCGCACCAGCGTGGCCAGCGCCCGGTCGAAGACGGCACGGCCCAGGTAGCCTTCCAGGCTGCGGTAGAAGAGGCCCGGCTGGCCGTAGGCGGTGTACCAGTAGGCGTTGTCGTCGGTCTCCTGCCAGGCCGGCCGGACCCGGTCCGGCGGCAGGCTGGGGATGTACGGGAGGCGGATCAGGGCGCTGCCGGTCAGCACCAGCGGCGGCTCCCCGGGCCTCAGCCAGCGGAGCGGGCCGGTCGGCGCCGGAGGCGGCAGCGGCAGGCCCAGCAGGCTGGGGCTGAACGGCGCGCGGGGCAGCAGCGCCTCCATGGCGCGCATCTCCGAATAGGTGGCGAGCCCTTCGTCGAGCCAGGCTTCCTCGGTCTCGTCGAAGCCGACCAGGCCGTACCAGTACTGGTGGGCGTACTCGTGGAGAAGCACGTCGGCCAGCGCCGGGTCGTCCGGCCGGTGCGGGCCGGGGCCGGGGTAGCCGCCCACGATGAGCGTCGGGTACTCCATGCCGGCGGCGCCCTCCGCTCCGGACGGCGGGTCGACGGCGGTCAGAACAGGGTAGGGGTAGGGCGCCCACGCCCTGCCGAAAAGCTTCCAGGCGCCCTCCAGCGCGCGGAACTGGAGGCCGGCGGAGGCGACGTCCTCCGGCTGGAGCAGGAGCCGGACCCGCACCGGCGGCAGACCCGGAGCCCGGAAGGTCCGCTCCCGCGCCACGAAGCGGGGGTCGGCCGTCCAGGCGAAGTCGTGCACCGCCTCGGCCAGGAAGCGGACCGTCTTCCACCCCTTCTCCGGCGTGGAGCGCCCGGCCTCCACCCCCGTCGCCCCCAGCACGTAGCGGTCGGGCACGGTGATGCGGACGTCGTAGTCGCCGTAGTCGGCGTAGAACTCGCTGTTGGCGTGGTACTGGTGGAGGTTCCATCCCGGCCGGCTCCGGCCGCGTGTCCCCGCCGGCTCCAGCACCGCCACCTTGGGGAACCACTGGCCGGCCATGACGAAATCGCCGGCGTAGCCCGCACGGGCGAAGACCCTGGGCAGCTGCACCTGGAAGGCCAGGTCGACGGTGGTGCTGCCGCCCGGCGGCACGGGCCGCTCCAGCGGCAGCCGGGCCAGCGTCCGGTCGTGCGGGTTGTGGTCGTCGGGCTGGACGACCTCCAGGGGCCGGCCCTCCACCCGGATCCACCCCGGGTGGCGCGAATCCCAGCGGATCCCGCGCAGCTGGCCGCCCGACTCGCGCATGAAGCTGGTATCGGGGCCGGAGAAGGCGTTCATGTAGAGGTGCAGGTAGAGGGCGTCCACGGTGAGCGTCGAGCGGTTCCGCCAGACGATCCGCTCCCGTCCCGTCAGCCGGTGCGTGGCCGGGTCGAGGCGGACGTCGATGCGGTAGCTGACCACGGGGGGCGGCGGCGAAGGAAGCCCGCCCAGCCCCGGCACGGGATCGACCGCGGCCGGGGCCGCGGCGCCGAGGAGGAGCGCGAGAAGGGGCAGCAGGACCAGAAGCCGCCTACGGGAGCGGTGCCGCAGGTCGATGATCGTCTCCCTCCAAGGCTCAGCCCCTTCGACTCACTCGCGGCGATCTCCTGGCCGGACGAGGAAGCGCTCGCGAGCCCGCTTCCCCGTCCGGCCCACCCACCGCTCCAGCCGTGGGTCCAGCGCTTCGAACCAGGCGGCGGGCGCCCGCAGGAGGAGCCAGAGCGCGGCCAGGGTCAGCGCCACCGTGCTCACCTCCCGGGTGAGGTAGCGGATGCGGGCGATCTCCATCTGCGCCAGGGCGCGCGCCGCCTGCTGGCTGCCCGGACTCCCATAGAGCTGGTTCGCCCAGTGGGCCGCCGCCGCCTCGTACCGGCCGCCCCAGACGAGGACCAGCACGGCGCCCGCCAGCAGGAGCAGGGCCGCGATCAGCCAGCGCGCCACGGAGCCCGTGCTCCATCCCTCCCTGCATCCGGAAGCCCTTCCCCTCTTGGCACCGCCTCATACGCCCGGGCCGCCTGCGGGGAGCTCCGGCCGCGGGGCCAGTCCCAGGCCGAAGCCGTCCAGCGAACGGGAGAGGAGGGCGAGGATGGGGGCGCCGTCGATGCGGAAGAGGTCGGAGCGCCCCGCGAGGCCTGGCTCCCGGTCGAGCAGCCGCTCCAGCCGGTCGGCGGCCGGCCGGTTGCCGGCGTGCGCCGCCACCAGTTGCCAGCCGCCCGGCTCCGGCGCTCCCTCCACCCAGCTCGGGCGGAGGAGTTCCACCATCCGCTCCGCCGCCTCCGCCTCGTCCCGGGCCACCCCGACGGGGCGGATCCGCTGGCCGATCTCCAGGAGGACGTAGCGGGCCTTCTCCGGGTCGCCCCCGCGCCCCTCGCCCTCCCCGGCGTCCAGGCGGCCGATGTGGCGAAGAAGCCGGGTCTCCGTGCTGGCCACCACCGTCCGCGTCCGCCCGGTCGCCTCCGCCGTCCACCGTTCCAGCCTCTCCAGGCTGGCGCCCGCCGCCGCCCATCGCGCCGCGCCCAGCGCCAGCGCGGCCAGCCCGCAGGAAGCCGTGCCCGCGTCCACCACCCGGACGGGGAAGGGTTCCGCCAGTTCGGCGGCGGCCAGGGCGCTGCGGTGGGTGACGCTCAGCCGGGAGGCGAGGGCGAGGAGGAGGACCGCGCCCGCGCCCTGCCGCCGGAGCCGTTCCACGGCGGCGCTCCAGGCCTCGACGTTGACGCCGGAGGTGCTCACCCGCTCCAACGGGGTGGCGGCGAGCCGGCGGGCGAAGCGGGCCACCTCCAGCTCGGGGCCCACCTCCACCTCCTGGCCGTCGAGGATGACCACGATGGGCGCGGACTCCATCCCGCGCTCCTCCAGCGCCGTCCGCGGCAGGTCGCTGCTGGAGTCGACGACGATCCCCACCGGCTGCAAGGACTCTCCCCTCCCCTTCCTCCCGATCCCCCGGTCGCCGGGCCGGGGCGGAAGCCGACCCGGGAGCCGGGAGCAGATGCCGCAGGTCTCCCGATCCCGGGATACGGCGAGGGGGACGGCCCCACCTGGCTACCGAGGGGTCGAAGACGGGCGGTGACCGGCTTCATCCGGCCGCGGCTTGACGTGGAGCGGGTTGCGCTACCATGGGGGTCCGGGAGGCGATACACCCAGCATGCGAGCGGTCCGTCTCGCCATCATCTACTACAGTTCGACCGGCACCATCCACCGTCTGGCCACGGCGGCCGAGGCAGAGGCGCGGGAGGAAGGGGCGGAGGTCCGTCTCCGCAAGGTGCACGAGCTGGCGCCCGACGCGGCCATCGACGCCAACCCCGCCTGGCGCGCCCACCTGGAGGCGACCCGAGAGGTGCCGGAGGCGGGGTATGACGACCTGGAGTGGGCGGACGCCTACCTCTTCGGCACGCCCAGCCGCTTCGGCAACGTGGCCTCGCAACTGAAGCAGTTCATCGACACCACGGGGCCGCTCTGGGCCCGGGGGAAGCTGGCGGACAAGGTGGCGGCGGGCTTCACCAGCGCCTCCAACGACCACGGCGGGCAGGAGAGCACCCTCCTCGCCCTTTACAACGTCTTCCACCACTGGGGCTGCATCCTGGTGCCGCCCGGCTACACCGACCAGGCGGTCTTCGCCGCGGGCGGCAACCCCTACGGTGTCAGCGTCACCGCCCGGCCGGACCGGCCCGTCCCCGAGGCGGCGGAACAGGCGGCGCGCTACCTGGCGCGCCGGGTGATCCGCGTCAGCCGCCGGCTCCTGGCCGGGAGCGAAGCGGAGGACTGAGCGTTGGCACGGATCCGCCCGCCCCGCCGCCAGATCGTCTGCCCCACCGTGCGCGGCGAGCCGCGCAGCTTCCCCGCCGAACAGGTGCGCTGGCGCCCGGCCGCCTACGGCGTGGCGGTGGTGGAGGGGCGGGTCCTCCTGGGCCGCTCGGTCTTCACCGGGCGCTGGGAACTGCCCGGGGGCGGCGTGGAGCCGTGGGAGAGCCTGGCGGAAGGGCTTGAACGCGAGTTCGAGGAAGAGTCGGGCCTCCGCCCGCGCCTGCTCGAGCCCGTGCACTTCGCGGAGGGGTACGTCAGCTTCTTCGACCATGCCTTCCACTCGCTCCGGTACTACTTCCTGGTCGAGGTGCCCGGCGACGGGCCGCTCCACCCCCAGGAAGGCGAGCTGACCGAGCTGGCCTGGCTCGACCCCGGCGACCCCGCGCTGGCGGTGGGGCCCGACGACCGGGAGGCGATCCGGAAGGCCCTGCTGCGGCTGGGCCTCGAGCCGCCCCCGGCCTGAGGGCCCCGCCGCCCGAAGACCCCGCCGCCCGGGACTCCGGAAGACGGTGAGGCGGCGGGCCGCGCGGCCCGCCGCCTCACCTCCCGGCGCCCGCGCGGGCTGCCGGAGCCGCGCTCAGCCCTGCGCAACCAGGTGCCTCACCAGGAAGTCGACCACCTCGCGGTACGCCTTCTCCTGGTTGGAGCGCCGGGTGAAACCGTGCCCCTCGTCCTCGAAGACCCGGTACTCCACCTCCAGCCCGCGGCCGCGGAGCGCCTCCACCATCTGGTCGGACTCGGACTTGACCACGCGGAAGTCCTGCGCCCCCTGGATGATCAGCATGGGGCAGCGGACCCGGTCGACGTAGGTGATGGGGGAGCGCTCCAGGAGCATCTCCCGGTCCTCGTCGGGGTCGCCGACCCAGTTGGCCATCTCCTTCCTCCAGCTGGGCGGGACGGCGCGGGTGAAGGTGACCAGGTTGGAGGGGCCCATCAGCGAGACGCCGCACGCCCAGTATTCCGGGAGCCGCGTGACGCACGAGAGGGTGGCGAAGCCGCCGAAGCTCCCGCCGAAGACGCCGATCCTCGCAGGGTCGACCCACGGCTGGCCGCGCAGCCAGCGGACGGCCGCCTCCAGGTCGCGCAGCTCCCCGCCGCCCCAGTCGCGGTGGATCAGCTTCTGGTAGCTCTTGCCGTAGCCGGTGGAGCCGCGGATGTTGGGCGCCAGCACCGCGATGCCGCGGTCGAGGAGGACCTGGTAGAGGCCGCCGTACATGTAGAGCGGCCGCTCCTGGCTCTCCGGACCGCCGTGGATCGAGAGCAGCGCCGCCGCCCGCCGCCCCCCCTCCGCCGCCCGCGGCCGGTAGAGCCAGGCCGGGATCTCGCGGCCGTCGAAGCTGGTGAAGTGGACCAGCTCCGGCTCGACCAGATCGGAGCGGCGCAGGCCGCCCAGGTGGTTCCGGGTGAGGCGGCGGAGCTCGCCCTCCGGGACGTCGAGCAGGTAGGCGTCGGCGGGTTGGCTTCCTCGCGCCAGGAGGAAGCTGAGCTGGACCGAGCCCCTGCGCGGCGAGGCGTCCAGGCTGCGGATGACGCCCTGGGGGATGGGCGGGAGGTCCAGCTCCTCCCCTGCGGCCAAGTCGAGCACGTGGAGGCGGCTGACGCCGGCCTCGTTCACCGTGTAGGCCAGGTGGCGCTCGTCGGCGCCCAGCGCCACCTCCTCCACGTCCCAGTCCGGCGTGGCCAGCCACTCCATGCGCCGCTCCGCCAGGTGGTAGAAGGCGAGGCCGGTGAACTCGCGCTCCTGGTTGGTGAGAAGGAAGAAGCCGGAGCCGTCTTTCTTCCACGGACCCGGGCTGTAGATCGCCTCGCCCTCGTGCGGCGTCAGGAGCTGGGGCTCGGCCTCGGGATCCTCCGGGCGGACCAGGTAGAGGTTCGCCTGCGTGTTCCCTTCCTGGTCGAGGACGAGGAGCTGCGAGCCGTCGGGGGACCAGCCGACCGGGTAACGGTTCCGCCCGGGCGCGCTCGCCACCGGCCGCGTCGCGCCCGTCTCCAGCTCCGCCACCAGCGGCTCCATGTCGGTGGGACGGCTCTCGGTGCCGGCGTAGGCCAGCCGCCGGCCGTCCGGGGAGAAGGCCCCGGGGGTGAAGAGGTACTGGACGTCGTCGCGCGGGGTCAGCCGCCGCGGCCACCCGCCCTCGGCGGGGAGGAGGTAGACCTGGTAGCGCTCGTCCCCGTCCTGGTCGACCAGGAGCGCCAGGTGCCGCGCATCCCGGGAGACTGCGAACATCCGTACGGTCCCGCGGTCGAAGGCGGTCAGCTGTTCGGGGCAGCCTCCCTCCAGGGGGTGCCGCCACAGGTTGAACTGGCCGCTGGTGTCGATGGCGTAGAGCAGATCGCGGCCGTCGGCGCTGAAGGCGGCGCCGGCCATGCGCCGGATGGCGAAGTACTGTTCGAAGCTGGGCACGGACTCACCTCCGACGCCCATGATAACCGGGATTTTCCTGGGGCGGCCCTGTGGCACGGCCCAAAGACGGCGCGCGAGGCCCGTCCGACGGGACCGCGGGGGCCTGGCTGCAAGGCGGGGCGCCGGGCATGCGAAGCGGTGCGGGGAGCCTCCCCGGCTCCCCGCACGCGCTCATCCGATGAAGGAATCAGACCCGACGAAGGAATCAGACCCGACGAATCGCTCGCTTCCGGTCACCGGCTGTCCTGGCGGAAAGGCTCAGGTGCTGGCCTTCGCCTTGCCGAAGAGCCCGACGACGTAGGTCAGGACGGCCGCGACGACGATGGCGGCGATCATGTTGGCATGGTCCAGCGTCCAGCCCCAGTTGCCGGGGATCCAGCCGCCCCCCACGCCGCCCACCAGGCCGGCTGCCAGATAGCCGACCCAGCCGGCCGGATACTCCTTGTTGGGAAGGGCGTAGCTGCCCACCAGCCAGCCGACCACCAGGCCGACCACGATGACGGCGATCCAACCGTACACACCGAGCATCTTCGACACCTCCTTCCCACTCGAACCGAGGACCGAAGATCCGGCAGCGGTGGAATCCGGCTGCCACCCCTACTGTAGCCGCGAAGGTCGAATTTGGTCAGGGAAGCGCGGGCCGGTGAGAGGTTTTCCACCACGATGACGGGTCACCAACGGGACCGGACATGGCCCGCACGCATCCGGTCTCGGTCGTGCGAGCGCGGGCGCTCTCCGGCATGGGCCGTTTCAGGCCGGGTGGATCCCGGCCCGGGCGAGCTCGTGCTCGGGCTGAAGGCCGAGCCAGGCGGCCAGGACGGCGGCCACCTCGTCGGCGCCGATCTCCTCGCTCTCCACCTGCCGGGGAAGGGGCCGGGAGCTGACCAGCCACCCCTGCTCGGGGCTGTCGGCCAGGGAGCCGAAGGAGCCGCGCAGCACCGTCCGGTCCAGGGGGACCCCTTCCGGGCCGGCCAGGAGCTCCAGCGGGTCGACCCCCGGCTTCCCCGTCGGCTCCACGCGCCGCGCCACCGGCGGGGCCTCCTCGGGCCGGTCCCACCAGTCGTAGGGGAACCAGGCGCCCGCCTCGGCGATGGCGACCAGGTCGCCGGATCGCGGGTGGTCCGCGTCCAGCGCGCGCAGGTCCGCTTCCTCCAGCAGGGCGGCGACGCCGGGGAGCGACTCCAGGGCATGCCGGACGTCGGTCGCGCGTGCCCCCTGGAGGTAGATGTGGGCCACCTGCTGGTCGCAGACCGCGAAGGCGGCGCTTCTCCCCAGGTCGAGGTAGAGCCGGCCGCCGGAGCGGCGGACCGCCAGGAGGCCGGCCTCGCGCAGGAAGCGGTTGAGCGGCACCGGGCGCGAGACCGGGCGGATGGCGCGGCCGGAGAGGGCGAGGACGGCGGTGGAGGCGAGGGTGCCCCGGTGGTCGAGCTCGGCCAGCAGCCGGCCCACCTCGCGGTCGAGACGGGTCACCGCCGCCCTGGCCTCGGCGCTCTCCGGGCCGAGGCGACGCGCGGTATGGCCGGCCTGGGGCAGGTAGGCCAGGAGGACGTGCGGCCGCCGCCACTCCAGCAGGCGGCCGATGGCGGCCATGGTCCAGCGCGCGGCACGGAGCCCCGCCTGGGGTCCCCACCAGTCGTCGGAGCTGAGCGGACCGACCGCGCGGGTGAGCGCCTCGGAGAGCTCCTCCGGCTGGGTGGAACAACCCACCGGCGGGCTGTCGCTGGCCCAGGGGGCGCTGGGGAGCGGCGGGGCGACCACCGCGTCGGCGCTGGCCCCCCAGGAGTTGGACCAGAAGAGGGTGGCCACGCACAGCCGCCCGCCGCCCTCCCAGCTCCAGAGCGGCGGGGCCTGCAGGAGCCGCGCCGAATTGGCCCAGGTGATGGGGCGCATCAGGTCGCGGTCGTAGAAGGCGTCGGCGACGATGCCGTGGAGCCGGGTGGGTCGCCCCGTCACCAGCGTCGCATGGAAGGTGGAGGCGGCCGAGGGGAAGGGAGGCCTAAGCCGGCGCCGGTCGCCGGCTGAGGCAAGACGAGCCAGGTTGGGCGCCCAGCCTTCGTCCAGCGCGCGGACGGGCACGCCGGAGAGATCGAGGATCAGCACGCGGCGGATGCGCATCGCTCCACCCCCACCTCCAGCTCCGGCAGCGGTGCCGGCCGGCTCTCCGCACGGGTGGTGCTGCCGGTGGTGGCAGGTTATTCGCCGGGGCTTGGCCGGGGTGCGGAGCCGGCGACCGGCAAGGCAACGAAGGAAGGGCTCCCCCTGCCGCGGGCAACGTCCCGTTCGCCACCGCACGGGACGGGCAACGGCGCCCGCCGGGGGAAGAGCCGATCGGCGCGGGCTTCCGGTGTCGGCTGGCGTTTCCGGCGCGCCTCCAGCGAGCCAGCTTCGGAGGCGGCGGTCCGCCACCCGCGGTATCGCCTCGTTCCCCCTTCGCGCTTGCGGTTCACCTGCGCGAGCCGCCCGAAGCGGCGCCTCGGAGCGACCCCCGCCTGCCCGAGGGAGAGGCGCTGGGCCGGAGACCAGGTTGCGGGACGAATTCCAGGAGGTGGCTGCGGGCAACATACCGTTCCAGCAGGGCGGCCGCTCGCGACCGTCGAATACCGGCCGCAAGCCTGGAGAGGCGGAAAGGAGGGCTAGGAGGATGGGCGAGCTGGCCGAGTTGAGCGATTTCACCTTCGCGGAGCAGGTCTACCACTGCGAGCTGGTGACGGTGGTCGAGTTCTGGGCGCCCTGGTGCAGGCCGTGCCTGGCGCTCCAACCCGAGATCGGCCGGCTGGCCGAGGAGCGCCCCGACCTGAAGATCTTCCGCCTCAACGTCGACGAGAACCCGGTCAGCGCCATGGTCTACGGGGTGAAGAACGTTCCCACCCTCCTGGTCTTCCGCCAGGGGCAGGAGATCGCGCGGCTGGAAGGCTTCCGCAAGAAGGAGGAGCTGGCCCGGCGGATCGGCGAACTCCTCGGGAAGAGCGAGAAGGGATAACCCGCTCGACTTCGCGGCACCCGGAGGAGGCATGGAACGAGGTGGAACGGTACCGTTCGGAGGCCGCTTTCGAGCGCGCCTCCGAACGCATTCCCGGGGGTGTCTCGAGCCCGGTCCGGGCCTTCGGAGCGGTGGGGGGGAAGCCCCCCTTCATCGCCCGCGGGCAGGGCGCCTGGATCGAGGACCTGGACGGCAACCGCTACCTGGACTTCGTCTGCTCGTGGGGACCGCTGATCCTGGGCCACGCCCACCCGGCGGTGGTCGAGGCGGTCCGGGAGGCGGCCGCGGGCGGTACCAGCTTCGGGGCTCCGACCCTGGGCGAGGTGGAGCTGGCCGAGACCATCGCCGGCGCCATCCCCTCGGTGGAGCAGGTCCGCTTCGTCAACTCCGGCACCGAGGCGACCATGACCGCCCTCCGCCTCGCCCGGGCGGCGACCGGGCGCGACCGGATCCTCAAGTTCCGCGGCTGCTACCACGGCCACTCGGACAGCCTCCTCGTGGAGGCGGGCTCGGGGGCCCTGACGCTGGGCGTTCCGTCCAGCCCCGGCGTGCCGGCGGCGCTGGCGCAGGAGACCAGCGTCCTCGAGTACAACGACCAGGAGGCGGTCCGCGCCTACTTCCGCGAGCAGGGCGAGGCGACGGCGGCGGTGATCGTCGAGCCCGTCGCCGGCAACATGGGCGTGGTCGAGCCCGAGCCCGGCTTCCTCGAGCTCCTGCGGGAGGAGAGCCGGCGGGCGGGCGCCCTCCTCATCTTCGACGAGGTGATCACGGGCTTCCGCCTGGGTTGGGGCGGGGTGCAGAACCAGCTGGGCATCGAACCCGACCTGACCTGCCTGGGCAAGGTGATCGGTGGCGGGCTGCCGCTGGCGGCGGTGGCGGGACCGCGGCGGCTGATGGAGCAGCTGGCGCCCACGGGGCCCGTCTACCAGGCGGGAACGCTCTCGGGCAACCCGCTGGCGGTGGCTGCGGGCCTGGCCACGCTTCGCGAGCTGGAGCGGCCCGGGGTCTACCGGCGCCTGGAGGAGCTGGGCGAGCGGTGGCGCCGCGGTCTGCGGGCGGCGGCGGAGGCGGCGGGGCTTCCTCTGGTGGTCAACGGGCGCGGGTCCATGTCGACGCCCTTCTTCACGGCGGAGCCGGTGCGCAACCTGGGGGGCGCGGAACGGGCCAGCCGCCAGCGGTACGCCGCCTTCTTCCACGGCATGCTGGAGCGGGGCGTCTACTTGCCGCCCTCCCCCTTCGAGAGCGACTTCGTCTCCCTGGCGCATGGGGAGGCGGACATCGACCGGGCGCTGGAGGCGGCGGGCGAGGTGATGGAGGCGATCGCCCGCGCGGAGCGGGGATGAGCGACCGGCGGCGGGTGGAGGCGCTGGTGGGTGCGGCGGGGACCGGCAAGAGCCACCGCGCCACCCAGCTCGCCTACGACCTGGGCTGCCCGCTTCTGCTGGACGACGGCCTCCTGATCGAGCGGGAGCGGATCGTGGCGGGGCGTTCGGCCAAGCGGGCGCCCAACCTGATCGCCGCCGTGCGGACGGCGATCCTGAGCGACCCGGCCCACCGGGCCGAGGTGCGGGCCGCCCTGGACGCCCGGCCCGGCGTGCCGCTCCTGGTCATCGGCACCTCGGAGGCGATGGTGGAGCGGATCTGTGCCGCCCTCGACCTGGCCCTGCCGGCGCGCATGCGGCGGATCGAGGAGCTGGCCAGCGAGGAAGAGATCCGGCAGGCGCTGGGCGAGCGGCAGAGCACGGGCAGGCACGTGATCCCCGCGCCCACGCTGGAGGTCCGGCGCAGCTTCCCGGGTTACCTGATCGACCCCGTCGTCCTCTTCCTGCGGCTCCGGCGGCACGGCACCGCCTGGGTGGAGCGGTCGGTCGTCCGGCCGACCTACAGCCGCCTCGGTCACTTCTCCATCTCCCGCCACGCCCTGCGCTCGCTGGCCGCCTACGAGGCGAGGCAGGTGCCGGGCGTCCGGGAGGTGCTCCGCTGCCGCGTGGAACAGCGCTCCGGCCGGATCGAGCTGGCCCTGGAGCTGGAGCTGGTCTACGGGCACCGCCTCCACCACGTCCTGCGCCAGGTCCAGGAGCGGGTGGCCACCCGGGTGGAGCAGCTGACCGCGCTCCTCATCGGCGGGGTGGAGGTGAGCGCGGCCCGCCTGACCCTGCCGAGCCGGGCGGTGCCGCCGGAAACGCAGCCGCCCGCGCCGCAACCCCCCGCGCCGGAGCCCTCGGATCCCCGACCTCCCGGTTCGCGAGAGGAAGGAGGCATCGAGCGGTGAGAACCGCCCTGTTCGATCTGGATGGGACGCTGCTCGGCTTCGACATCGGCCGCTTCTTCCCGCCCTACATGGAGGCGCTCAGCCGTCACCTGGCCCCGCTCCTGGAGCCGCGGGATCTGGCGGCGCGGATGGAGGAGGGGTTGGCGGCGCTCTACCAGGCGGTTGACGGCCGGCTGCGGAACGCCGAGCGCTTCGAGCGGGTCTTCTACCGCGGGCTCGGGCCCGGGCGGGAGGCGGCCGTGCGGGAGGCCATCGACGGGTTCTACCGAGAGGTCTTCCCGGCGCTCTCGGGCTTCAGCGAACGCTGGCCGGAGGCACGGGTGGCGGTGGAGGCGGCGCTCGCGGCCGGCTGGCAGGTGGCGGTCGCCACCGACCCGGTCTTCCCCGAGGCCGCGATCCGGGAGCGGCTGCGCTGGGCGGGGCTGGACGACCTCCCCTTCAGCCTGGTCACGACGTACGAGGAGATGCACTACACGAAGCCGCACCTGGGCTACTACCGGGAGATCCTCGAGCGCCTGGGCGCCCGCCCCGAGGAGAGCTGGATGCTGGGCAACGACATGGCGCAGGACATGGTGGCGGCGGAGCTGGGCATCCACACCTTCTTCGTCGAGCGGCTGCCCAAGAACCTGGAGCGGGCGCGGCCGGTGGAGCGGAGGGGCGACCTGGACGAGGTGCTGCGCTTCTTCGCCGGAGAGGCGGCCTGAGCCTGTACGGCGCCCCTGGCCGGGTGCGTCCGCCCGGGAGGAGGGCGCCGTGTGCAGGCCGGGCATCTGGAGGAAGGACGCCTTTCTGCCAGCGCCGCGGTCTCGCCGGGAGCCGGCCGGCATAGGCGTCGGCCGGGGGCGATGGTATGGCCTGGGCCGCCTGGCTGGCGCGGCTGGCGGCGGGCCTGGGCCTGGTGCTGCTGGCGCTCCGGCAGGCGTCCGAGGCTGGCGCGGCCGGCGCCGGTTCGCCCGGGCTGGCGAGGGCGGTGCGGGCGGCGGGCGGGCGGCCCCTGGGCGCCTTCCTGGTCGGTCTTGCCGGCACCCTGCTGCTCGGCTCGTCCAGCGCCTGGGTGATCCTCCTGGAAGGGCTGGCCGACGCCGGCGTGCTGGAGCTGCCGGCGGCGGTGGCGATGGTCCTGGGCGCCAACGTGGGCTCCACCGCCAGCGCCCACCTGATGGCGGTGGCGCTGCCCTGGCCGGCGGGGCTGGCGCTCTGGGCGCTGGGCCGCCTGGCCTTCCGCCGCCTGCGGGGCCCGGCCAGGCGGGCGACGGCGGGCGCGGCGGCGGCGACGGGAGCGCTCCTCGCGGGCCTCGACCTGCTCGGCCAGGCGGCGCGGCTGGCGCTGGAGGGGACCGGAGGGGCGGACCGCTGGGCGACGCTCCTGGAGACGGGGGCGGGCGGGGCCGGGCGGGGCTTCCTCCTGGGGGTGGCGGCGACGGCGGCCGCCTTCTCCTCCGCCTTCACGGTGGGGCTGCTGGAGGAGCTGCTGGGCGCAGGGCTGCTCAGCTTCGGCCAGGCGCTCCCGGTCCTGCTGGGGAACGATCTGGGTACGGTGGCCGACACGCTGATCGCGGCGGCGGCGGCGGGCCGGCGGGGCCGGGCGGTGGCGGCGGCGCAGCTCCTCTTCAATCTCGCCGCCGATCTGGCTTGGCTCCTGTTGGGGCGCCAGGGGCTGGAGGCGGCGACGGCGGGGCTGGCGGGTGAGCCCGCGGCGAGGCTGGCGGTGGCCTACACGCTCCTCAACCTGGCGGCGGCGCTGCCCGCCCTGCTCCTTCATCGCCCGCTGGCGCGATGGGCCTACAGGCTCGCGCCCGGTGCCCGGCCGGGCGGTTGACCGGCCGGCGGATCCGGCCTGCTTCCCCTGGCGCCCGGGGAGACTACGGGCGATGGTTATAATGTGCGAGGACCGGCCTGGAAAAACGACACCAGGCGAAAAAGCCTTTCGATTTCGGGTCCGGGCTTCCCATCGGATCCGTGGCAGGGAGGAGGCCGGAAACCATGACCGTGCGCGTCGGTATCAACGGCTTCGGCAGCATCGGGCGGCGGTTCACGCGCCAGGCCTGGGAGGACCGGGACGTGGAGGTGGTCGCCGTCAACGACGTGGCCGACGTCGCATCGTTCGCCCTGCTCCTGAAGTACGACAGCAACTATGGCGTCTGGGAGCACGACGTCCGTGCCGAGGGGGGGAACATCCTGGTCGATGACCGGAGGATTGCCTTCCTCCAGCACACCGATCCCGGCCAGATCCCGTGGCGGGAGTACGGCGTCGACATCGTCATCGAGTCGACGGGGCGCTTCACCGACCGCGAGCACGCCCAGCTCCACATCGACAAGGGCGGCGCCAGGAAGGTGATCATCTCCGCCCCGGCCAAGGGGGAGGACATCACCCTCGTCCTGGGTGTCAACGACGACCAGTACGATCCGGCCAGGCACCACGTCGTCTCCAACGCCAGCTGCACCACCAACTCGCTGGCCCCCATGGTCAAGGTGCTCCACGAGGAGTTCGGCGTCGTCCGGGGGCTGATGACCACCGTCCACTCCTACACGAACGACCAGCGCATCCTCGACCTGCCCCACAAGGATCTCCGCCGCGCCCGGGCGGGCGGGCTGAACATCATCCCCACCAGCACCGGCGCCGCCCGCGCCATCGGGAAGGTGATGCCGGAGCTGAACGGCAAGCTGAACGGCGTCTCGCTGCGCGTGCCCACGCCCACCGTCTCCATCACCGACCTGGTCTCCGAGCTCTCCCGGGAGGTCACCGTGGAGGAGGTGAACGAAGCCTTCGAACGCTGGGCGGCCGGGCCGATGAAGGGCATCCTGGGCGTCAGCAGGGAGCCGCTGGTCTCCATGGACTACAAGGGCTCCACTTACTCCTCCATCATCGACGAGCTCTCCACCATGGTGACGGAGGGCCGCCTGGTCAAGACGTTCGCCTGGTACGACAACGAGTGGGGATACTCGGCGCGGTTGCTCGACCTCGTCCGCTTCCTCGCCAAGAAGGGGCTCTGACCGGGGCGGCCGCCTGGCGGACGCCGGATGCCGGTGCAGCCCGCCCGGGCCCACCGGCCGAGGAGGTGCAGGTCCATGGCCAAGAAGACGGTCCGCGACGTCGACGTCCGAGGCAAGCGGGTCCTCCTCCGCGTCGACTTCAACGTCCCCCTCCAGGAAGGCTGGGTGGCCGACGATGCCCGCATCCGCGCGGCGCTGCCCACGATCCGCTACCTCCTGGAGCACGGGGCGCGCGTCGTCGCCTGCTCGCACCTGGGCCGGCCCAAGGGGCAGGTGGTGCCGGGGCTGAGCATGGCCCCGGTGGCCCGCCGGCTGGGCGAGCTGCTCGGCCGTCCGGTCCCCCTGGCGCCGGACAGCGTCGGCCCCGAGGTGGAGGCGATGGTGGCGCGGCTCCAGCCGGGCGAGATCCTGCTGCTGGAGAACCTCCGCTTCCATATCGGCGAGGAGAGGAACGACCCGCAGTACGTGGAGGCGCTGGCACGACTCGGCGACCTCTGGGTGAACGACGCCTTCGGCTCCTCGCACCGCGCCCACGCCAGCACCGCCGGGGTGGGAAGCCGGCTCGAGGGCGTGGCCGGCTTCCTGATGGAGAGGGAGATCCAGGGCCTCTCCAAGCTCTTCGAGCCGGAGCACCCCTACGTGGTGGTGGTGGGCGGCGCCAAGGTGAAGGACAAGCTGCCCATCCTGCGGGCCCTCCTGGAGAAGGCGGACGTCATGCTGATGGGCGGGGGGATGGCCAACACCTTCCTGCTCGCGCTGGGGCACAGGATGGGCAAGTCCCTGGTGGAGCCGGAGCTGGCGGGCGAGGCCCGGGCGCTGGTCCACCGCGCCGACGCCATCGGCCACGAGCTCCAGTTCCCCATCGACCTGGTGGTGGGCGACTTCTTCGAGGAGACGGCCGACCACCAGGTGGTGATGGTGGACGCGGTGCCCGAGACGTGGGTGGCGATGGACATCGGCCCCAGGACGGTCGAGCGCTTCAGCGCCGAGATCCGCAAGGCGAAGACCATCTTCTGGAACGGGCCGCTGGGCGTCACCGAGTGGTACGAGTTCGCCCAGGGGACGCGTCGCATCGCCGAGGTCATCGCCCGGACCCCCGCCTACAAGGTGGTGGGCGGGGGCGACTCGGTGCGCGTGGTGGACGAGCTGGACCTGGCCGACCGCTTCGACCACGTCTCCACAGGCGGCGGCGCCTCCCTCGAGTTCGTGGAGGGGAAGTCGCTGCCCGGGATCGAGGCGCTGGCCGATGCCTGAGATCGGCCGCGCGACCAGGCGGCCGCTGGTGGCCGCCAACTGGAAGATGAACCGCGGTGCGCCCCAGGAGGCTCGCGAGCTGGCGGCGGCGGTGCGCAGGGAGCTGGAACTGCGCGGCCTGGACCCGGGGCGCGCCGGCCGGCCCGAGGTGGTCCTCTGCCCGCCTTTCACGGGGCTCGCGGCCGCCGGCGAGGCGCTGGCCCGCTCGGGGCTGGCCCTGGGGGCCCAGGACGTGGACCCGAGGCCGGCGGGGGCCTTCACCGGTGCGATCTCGGCCGGCATGCTGCGGGGGGCGGGCGCGGACTGGGTGATCGTGGGCCATTCCGAACGGCGGCTGATCTACGGCGAGGACGACGCCACCGTCCAGCGGAAGCTGGCGGTGGCGCTGGAGGCGGGGCTCCGCCCCATCCTCTGCGTCGGCGAGACGGCGGAGGAGCGGGATGCCGGGCGGACGGAGGCCGTGGTGGCGCGGCAGCTGGCGGCCGCGCTGGCCGGGCTCGGCGCGGGGGCGCTGGAGCGGGTGGTGGTGGCGTACGAGCCGGTCTGGGCCATCGGCACCGGCCGCGCGGCGCAGCCCGCCGACGCCGGCGAGGTGGCGGCGCGGATCCGGCAGCTCGCCGCGCGCTGGCTCGGAGCCGAAGAGGAAGCTTCGCAGCTGCGGGTGCTCTACGGAGGAAGCGTCAAGGCCGCCAACGCGGCCGGCTTCCTCGGGCATCCCGAGATCGACGGGGCGCTGGTCGGCGGGGCAAGCCTGGAGGCCGCGGAATTCGCGGCCATCGTCGCCGCCGCGGCGGCCCGGGGCGGGTGAGAGCGGGCGTGAGCGAAGAGGGAGAGAGGGAGAGAGACCCCCGGCCGGTCCGGGGGCCTGTCGTGGTGATGGTGCTGGACGGTTGGGGCATCCGCCGCTCGGCCCGGGGGAACGCCATCCTGGCCGCCCGGACGCCGGTGATGGACCGGCTCTGGCGCGACTACCCCCATACCCGGCTCGACGCCTCCGGCGAGGCGGTGGGGCTGACCGCGGGACAGATGGGGAACTCCAATGTAGGCCACCTGACCATCGGCGCGGGAAGGATCGTCTGGCAGGACCTGGTCCGCATCGACCGCGCCATCCGCGAAGGAAGCTTCTTCACCAACCCGGTCCTGCGCCAGGTGATGGAGGAGACCCGCGCCTCCGGCCATGTTCTTCACCTCCTCGGCCTCCTCTCGGACGGCGGCGTCCACAGCCACATCCGCCACCTGCTGGCATTGCTGGAGATGGCAGCCCGGGTTGGGCTCCGCCAGGTCTGTGTGCACGCCTTCCTGGACGGGCGCGACACCCCGCCCCGGAGCGCCGAGCCCTTCCTGCGCGAGGCGCAGGAGAAGGCGGAGAGCCTGGGCTTCCCCGGCATCGCCACGGTGAGCGGCCGCTACTACGCCATGGACCGGGACCGGCGCTGGGAGCGGACCGAGCGCGCCTACCGGGCGCTGGTGGAGGGCCGCGGCCTGACCGCCCCGGACCCCGTGGCCGCGCTCCACGCCGCCTACGAGCGCGGCGAGGGCGACGAGTTCGTCCAGCCGACGGTGGTCACGCCGGAGCGCCTGGACGGCCGGCCCCTGGGTCGCATCCGCCCCGGCGACGGCGTCATCTTCTTCAACTTCCGCGCCGACCGGGCGCGCCAGCTGACGCACGCCCTGACCGACGCCCACTTCGACCCCTTCCCCGTGGAGCGCCTCGACCTTCGCTTCGTCACGATGACGCGCTACGAGGAGGGGCTGGCGCTCCCGGTCGCCTTCCCCAAGCCCGACCTGGCGGACACGCTGGGCGAGCTGGTGGCGCGGGCGGGCGGGCGGCAGCTGCGCATCGCCGAGACGGAGAAGTACGCGCACGTCACCTATTTCTTCAACGGCGGGGAGGAACGCCAGTTCGAGGGAGAGGACCGGATCCTCGTCCCCTCCCCCAAGGTGGCCACCTACGACCTGAAGCCGGAGATGAGCGCGCCGGAGATCGCGGAGAGGCTGCGCGGAGCGCTGGCGGCCCGGGAGTACCGGCTGGTGGTCCTCAACTTCGCCAACGCCGACATGGTCGGTCACACCGGCGACTTCGACGCGGCGGTGCGGGCGGTGGAGACGGTGGACGGCTGCGTCGGCGAGGTGGTGGAGGCGGCCCTGGAGCGGCAGGGTGCCGTCCTGGTCACGGCCGACCACGGCAACGCCGAGGAGATGCTGGACGAGGCCACCGGCCAGCCCCACACGGCGCATACCAGCAACCCGGTCCCCTTCATCGCCGTGGTTCCCGGCGAGAAGCCCCGCGAGCTGGCGCCGGGTGGGCTGCGCGACGTGGCGCCCACCGCCCTGGGCCTCCTGGGGCTGCCGCGGCCGGAGGCGATGGAGGGACGGGACCTCCTGGCGGGCGGCGAGGGCGACGGCCCCGTCGACGGCGCCGGGACCGCGACCGCGGCCTCCCGGCGGCGGTGAGGGCGGAGCCGGCCGAGGGCCCGGGGCGGGCGAGCCGGCGCAAGACCGCTTCCGCCCCGGCGCAGACGGGTGGAACGGTGGAAGGAGGAAGCAGCGGACATGGCCACGATCATCGCCGTCCACGGACGGCAGATCCTGGACTCCCGGGGCAACCCCACGGTCGAGGTGGACGTCGAGCTGGAGGACGGCTCGCTGGGGCGGGCGGCCATCCCGTCGGGCGCCTCGACCGGGAGCCACGAGGCGCTGGAGCTCCGCGACCAGGACCCCCAGCGCTGGGGCGGCAAAGGGGTGGAGCGCGCCGTCGACCACGTCAACGACGAGATCGCGGCGGAGATCATGGGCTGGGACGCGGAAGACCAGTCGGGCATCGACCGGGCGCTCGTCCAGCTGGACGGGACCCCCGACCTCTCCCGCCTGGGCGCCAACGCCATCCTGGGCGCCTCGCTGGCGGTGGCCCGCGCGGCCGCCCGCTCGCTGGGCGTCCCACTCTACCGGTACCTGGGCGGCGTCAACGCCCGCCGCCTGCCGGTGCCCATGATGAACGTGATCAACGGCGGCGTCCACGCCCAGAACCCTCTGGACGTGCAGGAGTTCATGCTCGTCCCCTTCGGCTTCGACCGTTTCTCCGACGCTCTCCGGGCCGGGGCCGAGAGCTTCCAGGCGCTCCGCTCGCTTCTCTCCGAGCGCGGCCTGAGCACCGCCGTGGGCGACGAGGGCGGTTTCGCCCCCGCGCTGGAGCGGTCCGAACAGGTGCTCGACCTGCTGGTGGAGGCGATCGAGAAGGCCGGTTACCGCCCCGGCGAGCAGATCGCCCTTGCCGTGGACGTGGCCGCCAGCGAGCTGGGCGACGGGGAGAGGGGCTACCGCCTGGAAGGCGTCCAGCGTTCGGCCGAAGAGCTGACCCGGACGTACGCCCAGTGGGCCAGCCGCTACCCGCTCGTCTCCCTGGAGGACGGGCTGGGTGAGGAAGACTGGACGGGCTGGCGCTCGCTGACCGCAGCGCTGGGGAGCCGGCTCCAGCTGGTGGGGGACGACATCTTCGTCACCAATCCCCAGCGACTCCGGAAGGGCATCGACGAAAGGGTGGCCAACGCCATCCTGATCAAGGTGAACCAGATCGGCACGCTGACGATGACGCTGGAGACCATGCACCTGGCGCGGGAGCACGGCTACCGGACGGTGGTCTCGCACCGGTCGGGCGAGACGCCCGACGCCTTCATCGCCGACCTGGCCGTGGCCACCGCCGCCGGCCAGATCAAGACCGGCGCCCCCTCCCGGGGCGAGCGGGTGGCCAAGTACAACCAGCTGCTGCGCATCGAGGAAGAGCTGGGCGAGAGCGCCCTCTTCGAGGGCCGCAGCCTCTACCGGCGGAGCTGAGCAGGCTATGGTAGACTAGCACGGTTGTCTGGAGGTGGAGGTGTAGGAGTTGCTGGGCACCGTCCTGACCGTTCTCTTCGTCCTGGCGTCGGTGGTCCTCGGCGTCGTGGTGCTGCTCCAGCCGGGGAAGAGCGCCGGTCTCTCCGGCGCCATCGGCGGCGGCGCCGAACAGATCTTCGGCAAGCGGAGCGGCCTCGACCGCTTCCTCTCCCGGGTGACGGTGGGGGCGGCCGTCGTCCTGGCCGCCGTCGCCATGGCGCTGGCCTTTGTCGAACGCTAGGAGCACCGGGGTGCGGGGCGTGAGTCGCCGCGAGCCGTCGGACCCCGGCAACGCCGAGCGCGAGCAGCGGATTCTCGCCTTCATGAGCGAGGAGGCCTACCGCCCGCTGACCGAGGAGGAGCTGATGCGGGCGCTCCACGTCCCGCGCGGCGCCACGGAGGCGGTGCGCCAGCTCCTCCTGGAGATGGAGGCGCGGGGCGCCATCGTCCGCACCCGCGGGAACCGCCTGGGCGTCCCGGCGCGGATGAACCTGGTGGTCGGCCGCTTCGAGGCGCACGAGAAGGGGTACGGTTTCGTCCTCAGCGCCGACCGCGACGAGCAGGACGTCTACATCGCCCCCGACGACATGGACGGCGCCGTCCACGGCGACCTGGTGATCGCGCGCATCCTGGGCGTGGAGCGGGGCGGGCGGCGGACGGGACGCGTCATCCGGGTGCTGGAGCGGGCCCATCCGACCATCGTCGGCCTCCTGGACAGCCAGGGCGACTACGCGCTGGTGCGTCCCGACGACCGGCGTCTCCCCTCGGTCTTCGTCCCCGGCAGCGCCCTGGCCGGAGCCCAGAGCGGGGAGAAGGTGGTTGTCCGGATCGAGCGCTGGCCCGAAGGCCGGCAGGGCGCGGTGGGCCGCGTGCTCCAGCGGCTCGGCCGCGCCGAGGCGCCCGGGGTCGACGTCCTCTCCATCCTGACCGCCCACGGGCTGAGCGCCGACTTCCCCGCCGAGGTCCGGGAGGAGGCGGCGGCCGTCCCGCAGACGGTCCGCCCCGGCGAGCGTCGCGGCAGGAAGGACCTCCGCCGCCAGACGGTGGTCACCATCGACAGCGAGGACACGCGCGACATCGACGACGCCATCTCCCTGGAGCCCGGTCAGGGAGGAGCCCGCTGGCGGCTGGGCGTCCATATCGCCGACGTGAGCCACTACGTCCGCGAGGGGACGGCGCTGGACGCGGAGGCGCGTCGCCGCGGCACCAGCGTCTACCTGGTCGACCGCGTGCTGCCCATGCTTCCGCCGGAGCTCTCCAACGGCATCGCCAGCCTCAACCCCGGGGAAGAGCGGCTGACGCTCAGCGTCTTCATCGACTTCGACAGCCGCGGCGAACGCGTGGACCACACCATCACGCCCAGCGTCATCCGCTCCTCCGCCCGGCTCACCTACACCCAGGTCTGGACGCTCTTCCAGGGCGACGAGGAGGTCCGCCGCGAGCTGGGTGAGCCGGTCGCGAAGATGCTCCTGGAGATGCGGCAGCTGGCGGACCAGCTGAGGGCGCGGCGGATGGAACGGGGGGCCATCGACCTCGACCTGCCCGAGGCCAAGGCGCTCCTCGACCAGAGCGGGCGGGCCACCGACATCGTGGTGGCGGAACGGAACGAAGCGCACCGCCTGATCGAGGAGTTCATGCTCGCCGCCAACGAGGTGGTGGCCGAGGAGTTCTTCTGGCGCCGGGTCCCCTTCCTCTACCGGGTCCACGAGCGGCCCTCGGCGGAGCGGATCGAGCAGCTGCGCGCGGCGCTGGCACCGCTGGGGATCGCCTGGCGCTCGGCCGCCGAACCGCATCCCAAGGAGCTCCAGCGGGTGGTGGAACAGGTGCGCGGCCGGCCGGGCGAACGGCTGATCCACAGCCTGGTCCTCCGCTCCATGGCCCGTGCCCGCTACTCGCCGGAGAACCTGGGCCACTACGCGCTGGCCACGCGCAACTACTGCCACTTCACCTCGCCCATCCGGCGCTACCCGGACCTCTTCGTCCACCGGGTGATCCATGCCGCCCTCAGCTCCGAGGGCATACCGCCCAGGCAGGAGGCGGAGTGGCGCCGCCTCCTGCCCGACTTGGCCGCCCACTGTTCGGAGACGGAGCGGGAGGCGGACGAGGCCGAACGCGAGTCGGTGGAGGCCAAGATGATGGAGGTGATGGAGGGCCGGGTGGGCGAGCTCTTCGACGGCTGGATCAGCGGCGTCACCTCGTTCGGCATCTTTGTCCAGCTGACCAATCTGGCGGAAGGGCTGGTCCACGTCTCCACCATCACCGACGACTACTACCAGTACGACCCCGACGCGCTCCAGCTGGTGGGCGAGCGGACCGGCCGCATCTTCCGCCTGGGTGACCCGGTCCGTGTCCGCGTCGCCGCCGTCCACCGGGTCGAGCGGCGCATGGACCTCCTCCTGGCCGACGAGGCGCGGGAGGAAGCGCCTGCCACCGCCCGCCGGGGTCGGCGGAACCGGGCTGCCGGCAGCGCGCCGCGCGAGCGCGGCGCCGCCAGGGTCGCCAGGGGCGACAGCCCCGAAGCGGCGAAGGGTGGCGGTCCGGAGGCGGCGAGGGGCGGCGGCCGGCCGGCGAGCCAGCGCGCCAAGACGGCGGCCAGGCGGCGACGAAAACCAGGCAAGGCAGATCCGAACCGCAATTAGCACGCCACGCCTTGGCCTCTCTTCTCAGTATCCGTCCCCGGGTCAGCGACGAGACTAGCGACTGACTTCGGATGGACGGGAGGTGAGAAGCGATGGCACGAGGCCAGCAGTCCAACCGCGCCCTCGTCAAGGAGGCTGCGCGCGCCCTGGACCAGTTCAAGTACGAGGTCGCCTCGGAGATCGGCGTCAACCCGCCCCAGAGCGGTTACTGGGGCGACCTCCCCGCCCGCCAGTGCGGTGCGGTCGGCGGCAACATGGTGCGGCGCATGATCCAGCTGGCGGAGCAGAACCTCTCCAGCCAGTACCCGGGCACCACCACGCGGTAAGCCGGCCGCCCGGCGGCGCCGGCGTACCGCGGATCGCCTGAGCGCGTGACCAGCCTGTCCTGTGGCGTTGGCGGAAGGATCCGTGGCGCGGATCCTTCCGCCTTATAATGGCTTTGCATGAGGAAAAGGATGCGGTCCGCGGCCGCGCGAGCGCGGCGGACCTGGTTGCCGGCCATACTCCTGGCCCTGCTGGCGGCCCTCCCTGTGCGGGGGGGAGCCGGCATGGTGCCGGCCCCGCCGGCGCTGGCGGCGACGACGGCCACGGCGCCCTCGGGCCAGTCTTCGGCGGCCGGGCGCGATCCCGCCGAGCTGGAGCGGGAGGCGCAGGCGATCGAGCAGCTGCTCCGCTGCCCGGTCTGCAACGGCGAATCGGTGGCCGAGTCGCAGACGGCCGAATCGGCGCAGATGCGCGCCGAAATCCGGCAGATGCTGGCCGAGGGGAAGACGCGCCAGCAGATCCTCGACTACTATGTGCGCAACTTCGGCATCTGGATCTTGAACGAGCCGCCGCGCCAGGGACCCTTCCTGGCCATCTGGCTCCTGCCGCTGGTGGCGCTGCTGGGGGGCGGGGCGGCGCTGGCCTTCTGGCTGCGCAGCCGACTTCGGTGGCCGTCCCCGGAGGGGGGCGGCGCGGCCGGTGGTGGCGGCGGGAGAGCAGCGGAGCCGGTGGCCGCGCCGAACGGGAGGACCGGCAGCGAGGCCGGTTCTCCCGGAGGCGGGCACGGGGCCGACGAGGTCGAGCGGGAGCTCCGCCGCTGGCTCTGAGCGGATCCCGCGAGAGACGGCGGCCGGCGGTTGGCGGCCGCCGGCGGTATGCTGGACGAGGAGGGGGTGAAGGCGGATGCGGGGGGACCGGCAGGTGGCGGAGAACCGGAAGGCCCGGCACGACTACTTCGTCGAGGAGACGGTCGAGGCCGGCCTGGTCCTCACCGGCACGGAGATCAAGTCGATCCGCGCCGGACACGTCAACCTGCGCGACAGCCACGCCATGATCCGGAACGGCGAGGCCTTCCTCTACGGCATGCACATCGCCCCTTACGAGCAGGGAAGCCGGTTCAACCACGATCCGCTCCGTCCCAGGAAGCTCCTCCTCCACCGGCGCGAGATCGACCGGCTATACGGGCGAGTCCGCCAGCAAGGCTTCACCCTGGTCCCGCTCAACCTCTATATCAAGCGGGGACGGGCCAAGGTGGAGCTGGCGCTGGTCCGCGGGAAGAAGCAATATGATAAGCGGCGGGCGATCGCCGAGCGCGACGCGCGGCGCCGGATCGAGCGGGCGTTGCGCCAGCGGTGAGGTTCGCCGGAAACGGACGCCCTGGAA
This sequence comes from Bacillota bacterium, assembly GCA_029961055.1. Lineage (NCBI taxonomy): Bacteria > Bacillati > Bacillota > Bacillota bacterium. The sequence goes on along the minus strand of JASBVM010000009.1, from coordinate 13,814 downwards.
CATGTACGGGGGTGAGCAGGCTCGACGTGAGCCGGGCTGGCAGGAGCAGCGAGCCGAGCACCGCGCCTCGTGAAACCGCGGAACGCACCCATTAGGTGCCGACGAAGAGTACGCACTGGCGGCTTAACGCAGCACGCCACGTCAACGGCTGACCCGCCTGCGGTCGCCGGCTGACGTCACCTAGCAGGCTGGTCACCGTCCCCCTCCCCGCGGGGGCGGCGACGAGACCCCGGCGGGGTGGCCGCCGCCGAGCCCGCCCTCGGGCGCGGCGCCGGCGAGATTCCGTACGAGGGCTACGCTCGTAGAATCCCTGTGGGCCCGTTCACGGACCGGGGGGGCAGCTCCCCCGCACCTCCACCAGATTTCTCGCCGGCGCCGGGTCGACCGGCGCCGTTCCTGTAGCCGGCGGCGGCCGCCGCCGGATCGCATGAAGGAGGCGGAGTCCCTTGCAGCAAGGCGCCCGCCCGCGCCTGGTGCTGGCCACGCACAACCCGGGCAAGGTGGGGGAGCTGGTGGCGCTGATGGCCTCGCTGGGCGTGGAGACGGAGCGGATCGAGCTGATGACGCTGCGCGACCTGCCCGGTCACGCCCTGCCCGAGGAAGACGGCTCCACCTACGCGGAGAACGCGCTGATCAAGGCGCGCGCCGCCGCCCGCGCCAGCGGCGCCTGGGCGCTGGCCGACGATTCGGGCGTGGCCGTCGACGCGCTGGGCGGCCGGCCCGGCGTCCACTCCGCCCGCTGGGCGGGTCCGGAGGCGACGCCCGCCGAGAACAACGCCAAGCTCCTGCGCGAGATGGAGGGCGTCCCGCCCGGGGCGCGGGGCGCCACCTTCCACGCGGCGCTGGCGCTGGTGGCGCCCGACGGGCGCGAGTGGGTGGCCACCGCGGAGACCCGCGGGCGGATCCTGGAGGCGCCGCGGGGCGAGAACGGATTCGGCTACGACCCCCTCTTCCTCTTGCCCGAGTTGGGCAAGACCTACGCCGAGCTGGAGGGGGAGGAGAAGAACCGTTACAGCCACCGCGGCGCCGCCATGCGGGCGCTCGTCCCCGTCTTGCGACGCCAGCTGCTCGGGTGCTAGCCTTATGATTCGCGGAGCGTGGCGCAGCTTGGCAGCGCGCCTGCCTTGGGCGCAGGAGGTCGCCGGTTCGAATCCGGCCGCTCCGACCATCCGTTTTGCGCCAGCGGCCTGCTCTCGCCGGTCCGACCCTCCGATCGTCCCCCCGCAGCCAGCGCGGGCGCGTCTCCTCGTTCCCGTCACCGGCTGGCGCCGGAGCCGAGACGTGCCTCCAGGAAGGCCTTCAGCGCCACCGCGTTGTTGTGCGCCTCGTCGCGCGCAGAGTAGAGCAGCGTCACGTCGCCGGCACGCGCCGCCTCCGCGAGCGGCCGCCAGGACTCGGGCTGCGCCTCCAGCTCGGCGCCGTAGCGGCGCTGGAACTCCTCCCAGCGCGCGGGATCGTGGGCGAACCAGCGGCGCAGCCCGTCGGAGGGAGCCACTTCCTTCAGCCACCGGTCGATCCGCGCCGCCTCGCGCCGGAGGCCGCGCGGCCAGAGCCTGTCCACCAGGAAGCGGAGCCCGTCCCGCTCCTCGGCCGGTTCGTAGACGCGTTTCACCCGGATCATCACCTCGCCTCCCCGCGGCGGGTGGAAGCGGTCCTCACCGCCGCCTTGTATGCTAGCGCGCCCGCTCGACAGGCGCAGTGACGCGCGGCACAATAGGAAGGCTGGCGGGGCAGGGTCCCTGCCCGCGCGGTGGCGCCGGGGCGACCGGCCAAGTACAATGGGGCTGCCCGTGCGGGATTCCTGCGGGTGTAGCTCAACGGTAGAGCACCGGCCTTCCAAGCCGGGTACGCGGGTTCGACTCCCGTCACCCGCTCCAAGAGTGGGCGCCCGTAGCTCAATGGACAGAGCGTCGGCCTTCTAAGCCGCTGGTTGCAGGTTCGACTCCTGCCGGGCGCGCCAGAGCGGTTTCGCGGTGGCTGTAGCTCAGGTGGTCAGAGCGCCAGGTTGTGGCCCTGGAGGCCGTGGGTTCGAGTCCCACCAGCCACCCCAGGTTTTCCGGTTGGGGCGTCGCCAAGCGGTAAGGCAGCGGTCTTTGGAACCGCCACTCGCAGGTTCGAATCCTGCCGCCCCAGCCATCTCTCCGCGAGGATGGTGGAACTGGCAGACACGCGGGACTTAGGATCCCGTGCCCGCAGGCGTGAGGGTTCGAATCCCTCTCCTCGCACCACGGTCTTGTTCCATCCCGGTGAAGGCAGGGGCGGCGGGCGCCGCCCCTGCCGGCTCCTGCGGCGGCCTCGCCCCGGGGCCGGACGCTCCCGCGCCCGCGCGCGGGCGGGCCCCGGGGGCCAGAGGGCCGCGGGGAGCGATGCTATAATGAGCCGTGCCTGCGGGGTCTGGTGCCGAAAAGGTAAGCGCGAGGCTGCTTCGCGGTTTCCCGCCGTACCTGGGCGATCGCCCGCGGAGAGGAGGGCCGCCGGTTTGCGCAGCACGCTCGAGAAGAAGGAGAAAAGCCGTGCCGTTCTGGAGATCGAGGTGGACCCGCCGCGCGTCGAGCAGGCGCTCGACCGCGCCTACCGGAAGCTGGTCCGCCGCGTCAACATCCCCGGCTTCCGCAAGGGGAGGGCGCCCCGAGGCCTTCTCGAGCGGTACCTGGGTGAGGCGGCCCTCTGGGACGAGGCCGTGGACGAGCTGGTCAACGAGGCTTACAGCCAGGCCATCGAGGAGAACGGGCTCGAGCCGGTGGCCGCTCCGGACGTCGACATCATTTCGATGAAGAAGGGTGAGCCGTTCACCTTCCGGGTGACGGTGGACATCCGCCCCGAGGTGGAGCTGGGCGACTACCGGGAGCTCAAGCTGGAGCAGCAGCCGGTGGAGGTGAGCGACGAAGAGGTGGAGGCCGACCTCCAGTCGCTCCGGGAGCGGTTCGCCGAGCTGGTGGCCGTTCCCGACGAGGCCGCGGCGGAGAAGGGCATGTTCGCCACCATCGACTTCCGCGGCGAGATGGACGGGAAGCCCATCCCGAACGGCGACGCGCAGGGGTACATGGTCGAGCTCGGCTCGGGGACCCTTCTTCCGGAGATCGAGACGGGCATCGAGGGGATGCGGCCCGGCGAGGAGAGGAGCTTCCCGGTCCGGTTCCCCGACGACTACCCGCAGACCTCCCTGGCGGGGAAGGAGGCGACCTTCACCGTCAAGCTCCACGAGCTGAAGCGGAAACAGCTGCCGGAGCCGGACGACGACTTCGCCCGCTCCGTCGAGGAAGAGGCGGAGACCCTGGAGGAGCTGCGCGCCATCCGGAAGCGGCGGCTGCGCCAGCTCAAGGAGGCGCAGCAGCGCCGCGAGCTGGAGCGGCAGGCGGTGGCGCGGGTCGTGGAAGGGGCGCGGGTGGAGGTGCCCGACTCCATGGTGGAGCATGAGCTGGGCCACCGCCTGGACGACCTGCGCAGCCAGCTGGGCCGGCAGGGGTTGAGCCTGGAGGAGTTCCTGGCGCAGAGCGGCCGGACGCTGGAACAGCTGAAGGATGAGCTCCGGCCCCAGGCCCTGGAGGACGTGAAGGCGGACCTGGTCCTGAGCGAGGTGGCGCGCCGGGAGGGCATCGAGCCCACCGACGCGGAGATCGACGAGGAGATCGAGGCGATGGCCGCCGCATACGGGGAGGAGGCCGGCTCGGTGCGCAAGGTGCTCAACCAGCCTGCCAACCGGGTTGGCGTGGCCGCCGCCCTGGCGAGGAGGCAGGCCGTCGACCGCCTGGTGGAGATCGGCCTCGCGAACGTGGAGAATGGAGACGGCGAGGCGGGTCGGGAGAGCGGGAGCGAGCAAGGCCAGGAGGAGGTCCGAGAGGGATGACGAGCTACAACGCGCTGGTCCCCATGGTGATCGAGACGACCAACCGCGGCGAGCGGGCGTACGACATCTACTCCCGCCTGCTGCGCGACCGGATCATCTTCATCGGCACGCCCATCGACGACACCATCGCCAACCTGGTCATCGCCCAGCTGCTCTTCCTGGAGACCGAGGATCCGGATCGCGACGTCTCCGTCTACATCAACTCGCCGGGCGGCTCCGTCGACGCGGGGCTGGGGATCTACGACACCATGCAGTACATCAAGCCCGACGTCTCCACCATCTGCGTCGGCGTCGCCATGAGCATGGCGGCGGTCCTCCTGGCCGGCGGCGCTCCCGGCAAGCGCTACGCGCTGCCCAACTCGAAGATCCTGATCCACCAGCCGTGGACCGGAGGCCTCCAGGGGCGTGCCACCGACATCAAGATCTACGCCGAGGAGATCATGAAGGACCGCCAGCGGATCAACCGTATCCTGGCCTACCACACGGGTCAGGATATCGAGAAGATCAACACCGACACGGAGAAGGACTACTTCATGTCGGCGGACGAGGCCAAGGCGTATCACCTGATCGACGACATCCTGATCCCCCGGTCCAAGCGTAAGGAGCGCTGACGGGCTTGGCAGGAAGGAGTGGGGGCCGCATGTTCAAGTTCACCGAGGAGAAGGGGCAGCTCAAGTGCTCCTTCTGCGGCAAGTACCAGGACCAGGTGAAGCGCCTCGTCGCCGGACCCGGCGTCTACATCTGCGACGAGTGCGTCGAGCTCTGCAGCGACATCATCGAGGAAGAGCTCAACGAGGAGGCGGAGTTCGATCTCCGCGACGTGCCGAAGCCGCGCGAGATCAAGGAGATCCTCGACCAGTACGTGATCGGCCAGGAGAGCGCCAAGAAGATCCTCTCCGTGGCCGTCTACAACCACTACAAGAGGATCAACTCCCGCAGCAAGAGCGACGACGTCGAACTGCAGAAGTCCAACGTGGTCCTGATCGGCCCCACCGGCTCCGGCAAGACGCTCCTTGCGCAGACGCTGGCCAAGATCCTCAACGTGCCCTTCGCCATCGCGGACGCCACCAGCCTGACCGAGGCGGGCTACGTCGGCGAGGACGTCGAGAACATCCTGCTCAAACTGATCCAGGCCGCCGACTACGACATCGAGAAGGCCGAGCGCGGCATCGTCTACATCGACGAGATCGACAAGATCGCGCGCAAGTCGGAGAACCCGTCCATCACCCGCGACGTCTCGGGGGAGGGCGTGCAGCAGGCGCTGCTCAAGATCCTGGAGGGGACCGTGGCCAGCGTGCCGCCCCAGGGCGGCAGGAAGCATCCCCACCAGGAGTTCATCCAGATCGACACGACCAACATTCTCTTCATCGTCGGCGGCGCCTTCGAGGGACTGGACAAGATCATCCAGCGGCGGCTGGGCCAGCGGGTGATCGGCTTCAACTCGGAGCTGGTCAGCAAGGCGGACCCGCGCATCGGAGAGATCCTCTCCCACGTGTTGCCGGAGGACCTGCTCAAGTTCGGGATGATCCCCGAGTTCGTGGGCCGCGTCCCCATCATCGCCACGCTGGACAACCTCGACGAGGAGGCGCTGGTCCGGATCCTGACGGAGCCGAAGAACGCCCTGGTCAAGCAGTATCAGCGCTTCTTCGAGATGGACGGCCTCGAACTGGAGTTCGACAGCGACGCCCTCCGCGAGGTGGCGCGCCAGGCGCTGGACCGGAAGACGGGCGCGCGCGGTCTCCGTGCCATCCTGGAGAGCGTCATGCTGGACGTGATGTACGAGATGCCCTCGCGGACGGACGTGGCCAAGATCCGCATCACCGTCGACGCCGTGCGGCGGCTGCGGGAACCGGACGTCGTCCCGAAGGAGCGGGTCAAGGCGGAGACGGCGTGACCGCTCTCCGGCGACGCCCCGGCGTGCCGCGGGCCGGCCGCGCCTCAGGTCGACCGTCAGGAAGGACGGAGGAGAAGCGAAGATCTCATTCACCGGATCCCGTCGCGCTGCGACGGGATCCGGTGCGTCCAGGCCCGCCCGGGTGGGCTTGGCAGCTTCCGCGGCGGCCGCTGCAAGGCGCCGAGTCGCTCAAGTCCGGTGAAGTCCGGCCGAACCAAAGCGATGAGAAGGACGTCGAGCGGGAGGTGCGCCGGTGAACGACTGGAAGTATATGGATACGGGGGGGGGGGGGCACCTTCCTGAAGTAGTCAAAACGGTTTCCCCCTACGCCGTTGACACGTTCACCGACCTCTACCGCCACGGCGATGGAGTCGGTGGTCCGCTCCTCGTGGGCGTGGTCAGCCTGACCCCCGACGCCGTCGAGCGGATGGGACCGGAAGTGGCCGGGGGCTTCACCGCCGAGCTGGCGGCCCGCCTGGCGCGAGCGCTGAAGGGCCGCGCCTCGGTGACGCACCTCTATCCCGGAAGCCGCGAACTGGTCCTCATGGCGACGACCGGGGCGACGGAGACGGCGGGGTGGCGAGACAGCCTCGCCGGGGCGGTGGCCCGTCTCTGCCGGGGACCCGCCCTCGCCGCGTACGCGGTCCGGCCGGGGGACGTGAGGGTGACCGGCAGCGAGGTTCGCCGGCAGCCGGGGACCGACCCGGCGGTGGTCTTCGACTCGGTCCTTCACCGCCTGGCCGGCGACGTGGACGGCGCCCGCGCCGGCGGTGCGGAGGCGGAAGCGGAAACGGCACTGGCGGCGCTCCAGGAAGCCCTGCAGGGTCGGGGCTTGCGCCTCGCGCGACAACCCATCGTCAACCTGCACGACCGCTCGATCTACGGCTACGAGGTGCTGATCCGCGGCCCGCAGGATTCCCCCCTGGAACAACCGGACGCTCTCTTCGCACTGGCCGGCGAGCACGCCGCGGCGCGCCGGCTGGAGACGGTCTGCCGCCGCACCATTCTTCGCTATCAGCCCGCGGACCTGGCCGACGGCCGGCGGCTCTTTCTGAACGTCAACCCCATCGCCTCCCTCCGGGAACTCGTGGACGTATTGCACCAGAGGACCTATGAGCCGCGTCACCTGGTGGTCGAAATCAGCGAGAAGAGCGTCTTCGATCATCCGAGCCAGCTCCGGGAGGAGCTGCGGATGCTGCGGGCGCTCGGTGTGGAGATCGCGCTGGACGACGTGGGCACGGGTCACACGGGTTTGCAGGTCCTCGCGCTCTTCCAGTGGGACTACATCAAGATCGACGCCACGGTCACGCGCCGCGCCCGGATCGAGCCACGCTTCGCCGCTCTGTGCAGCGCCTTGAAGTGCTACGCCGCCGAGGTCGGAGCCAGGGTGATCGCGGAGGGGATCGAGACCGCCGACCAGTACGCGTTCTGTCGCGACCGGGGGCTGGAGCTCGGCCAGGGGTACCTGTTCGGTCGTCCGGTTCTCTGGCGGTGACAGCCGGATGCGTCTCGTTCCGGTCTCCGTGCGCGCCGTCGGCAAGCGCCTGGCTCGGCCCATCTACGCCGAGACAGGCAAGCCGCTCCTGGAAGCGGGGGTCACCCTGACGGAGCGATATATCGAGGCACTTGCCGCCCGTGGCGTGCAGGGCGTGTACGTCGAGGACGCGCTGGCGCCCGACCTCGATCCGGCGGAGGACGCGCTGTCGGAGCGCACCCGGGTGGATGCGACCGTGGCAGTGCGCAAGGTCTTCGAGAAGGCGGGGGAAGGCGATGGCACGCCGATGCGGGAGGTCGTCCCCGTCGTCGAGGCGATCGTGGACGAGGTGTTCACCGGCAAGAGCACGGTCATGGGTCTCTACCTCATGCGCGATTACGACGAATTCATCTACGCCCATGGCGTCAACGTCTGCGTCTACTCGGTGGCGCTTGGGGCGACCCTGGGCCTGAGCAAGGTCAAGTTGGTCGAGCTCGGCACCGGCGCCCTCTTGCACGACCTGGGCAAGATCCGCTTCCCCCCGGGGCTCAACGACAAATCGCCGAGCGAGATGGACGAGGCCGAGCGGATCGTGTACGAGCAGCACACCACCGACGGCTATAACATGATCCGTTCGGACCCCGAGCTGAGCCTGCTCTCCGCCCACGTGGCCTACCAGCACCACGAGCGATGGGACGGCCAGGGATTCCCCCGCCGCCTGCGGGGCGACGGCATCCACCTCTACGGGAGGATCGCGGCGATCGCCGACGCCTTCGACAACCTGACGAGCCGACGTCCCGGACCATGGGAGCCCCTCCCGGAGGTGAAGGCGGGCGCGAAGCTGCTCGAGGCGGCCGGAGGTGCCTACGAACCGAGGCTCGTCAGCATGTTCTTGAAGCAGCTGGCTCTCTATCCGGTGGGTACCATCGTGCGGCTCAGCAACGGCTTCCTGGGTGTCGTCTCGCGCTCGGTGCGCGGCGACCCCCTGCGGCCCTGGGTGCGTGTCTTGGCAGACGGGCGGAACGAGAGGCTGGCACCGTTCGAGCTCTCTCTGGCCGAGAACAGGCACCTGGAAATCGCCGCGGTGCTCCCCGAATATCCCCCCGAGCTGGCTGGAACCGAGGTGCAGGGGTAGCCCGGCATGCCGGGGGCCGCGCTCCACCAGCTGCGTCTGGGCGGGCCGACGACGGAGTGCGGGAGCCGTGGCCCGCGGACCGTTCGGGGCCGGGCCGGGCCGGTGGCGACGGGGGTGCCCGGCGGGCAGGACGAGGGACTCCGACGGTGGAATGGACACCCGGGGCAGGTACAGGGGTACGACGTCCGTACAGGCCCGGTGGCGGGGCAGGCGAAGGCTTGACGCTCCGGGTGGTCTCGTAGGGGCTCCGCACGGACGCGGGGCAGAGGCCGGCCTGGCCCGAGAATGGTTGGGAAGAAGGTCCTTGCATGGCGACTCCGTCTTCACCGCTCCGCCGGTTCGCGCGATTCACCGTCGTCGGTGTTGGGAACACCCTGGTCGACTTTCTGCTCTTCAACCTGCTCCTCCACACCGCGATGCTCCTCGGGTGGGGCGGCTCCCGCCCGGGGTCCGTGCCGGCGCCCCTCGCCGCAGGACTCAACGCCGTCTCCTTCGGCGTCGCCCTTCTGAACAGCTACCTGTGGAACCGGAGTTGGACCTGGCGCGGCAGCCGGGCCAGTTTCCCGCGCTTCGTCCTGGTCAGCCTCGCCTCGGCGGGAGCGAGCACGCTCGTGCTCGCCCTTTGGATGGCCCTCTGGCCCAAGCCGCCGAATGTGAGCTGGCTGACGTGGCTCCTGCTCCACCGCGCCGCGCCCCCGATTTCGGGCGTCCTCTGGATCAACGCGGGGAAGGCGATGGGTGGGGCTGTAAGCCTGGTCACCAACTACGTGGGCTACAGCCTCTTCTCGTTTCAGCGGGTCTACCGGCTCGAACCCCTCGGTGGGGGCGTCGGCGTCCCCGTGCCCGTCGGCGACCCGGCCCGAGCGGGAGAGGGAGAGTGTGCCCCCGAGCTGAGCCTGGTCATTCCCGCCTACAACGAGGCGCAGCGTCTCCCCGCCACGCTCGGCCGGATCGCGGACTGGGTCGCAGCCTGGGAGCGAGACCGCGGATGGCGGCCGGAAGTGGTCGTGGTGGACGATGGCAGCAGCGATGCGACGCCCGAGCTGCTGGCCCGGTTCGCCGCGCGACACCCGTGGCTGCGCGCCTATCGGCTCGAGCCGCACGGCGGGAAGGGCGCCGCGGTGCGGGCAGGGCTCGGGGCGGCCGGCGGCCGGTATGCCGTCATGTCGGACGCCGACCTGGCTTTCGGGCTGGAACCGGTGGGACAGGTGCTCGGGGTGCTCCGCGAGGGGGCGGACGTGGTCGCGGGACGGCGCCTCGGCGAAGGCAGCGGCCTGCGGGCCGTCGGCCACCGGCTCTTCCAGTGGGCCATCCGGCGGCTTGGACTGGATACGGTGGCCGACACGCAGTGCGGGTTCAAAGGCTTCCGCATGCAGCGCGTGCGCCGGCTGCTGGCGCATCTGCACGTGGACAACTTCAGTTTCGACCTCGAGCTCCTGTTCGTCGCCCGCCGGAACGGCCTCCGCATCGTCGAGGTGCCGCTCCGATGGCGTCAGGTGGAGGCGTCGACGGTCCGGCCCGGCCGGGATGCCGCGCGCATGCTCCTGAGCGCCATGGGCATCTGGGCACGGGGCAAGTGGGGCCACGCTTACAACGCGGAGGGGGCCGGCAGGGAGTCGACCCGGGCGTGACCCGGCGGCCCCGGTCCGCGCCGCTTTCGGCGTGGATCGTCGACGCCTCTGCGGGCGCCGCCGCGAGCGCGGCTCTCGCCCTCCTGCTCGCCGCGGCCGGAGACGCCCTGGTGCGGGTGTTGCCGTACGCGGTCCGCACGGCCTGGTTGCGTCCGCTCCTCTCCGGGCTCTTCTTCCTCGTGGCCTCGGCCGTCGCCGGATGGGCGAGTCTCCGCTCACTCCCTCGCGGGGGCGGCGAGCGCCGCTCGGGGTGGACGACCCTTCTCCTGGGTGGCTTCCTCGGTGGCGCCGTGCTGACGTACGCCCTCACCCTGGCTCCGGACGGGCCTGTGCCCATGCACCACCTGGCCTGGTCCGCGCTGCTGGCGGTGCCCATGCTGGTCGTCGTGCAGCTTGCCGGAGGCCTGGCGGCGCAGGTGGCACAGGCGCGGAGCCAGGGCCGCCCGGCCGAGATCGAGCGCCTCTTCCGAGGCACTGTCTGGGCACTTGCGCTCTCGGCGGGCGCACTCTTCACGGCGGTCAAGATCTACCAGTACCGTCACTGGCTGGTGGGCGCCTGGGATCTGGGCATCTACTTCACGGCGATGGCCGCCATCGGGCGCGGCGACTGGCTCGGGAGGACCTCGCTCGTCGGGGGGCCCGTCCTCACCGACGCCGGGCAATGGATCCTCTACCTGCTGGCCCCGCTCTTCCGGATCGGCGGACCGGTCGGTGGGCCGTGGCTGATGTTCGCGCTGCAGGGATTCGCCTTGGGTGTCGGTGCGGTTCCCCTCGCCCTCATGGCCTGGCGCGCCTGGGGGCGATCCTGGTGGGCGCTCGCCATGCTCCCGGCCATCTGGGCCTTCCCGGGCACGGTGGCCACCGTCGCGATCGACTGGCACCCGGACACGCTGGCCTTCGCCTTCCTGACGTGGGCCCTCTGGGCGCACGATCGCAACCGGGCGCACCTGTACTACGTGCTGGTGGCGCTGGCGCTCCTCAGCAAGAACCAGGCGGTCGTGCCGGTGGTGGGGATGGCGCTCTGGCAGCTGATCGCTGCGTTTCGCCGGAGGGACGGCCTCGGGCTCCGGCGCGGGCTGGTCACGCTGGCCGTCTCGCTCGGCTTCTTCCTGCTCAGCGAGGAAGTGGTCCTGCGGGTGCTGGGGCCGGGGGACAAGACGCTTCTCGCGAACTACGGCCACCTCGGTGCGTCCGTCCCGGCCATCCTGGCCAACCTCGTCCTGCATCCGGGCTCCCTCCTCGACGCGGTCGCGAAGCACGCGGACACCTGGGCGCTCCTGCTCGGCTCGCTCGCCTGGCTTCCGCTTCTGGCACCGGTGCGCGCCCTGCCGGCGCTCGCTGTCCTCCTGGTCGACAGCCTCAGCCGCTTCCCTTTGCCCAACCTGCCTTACAGCCAGTACCCGCTCTGGGCCCTCCCCTTCCTGGCGGCGGCGACGGTCGACGCCGCCAGCGGGACCGCCCGCCGGTTCCGGTGGGCTCCCGAGGCGACGGCGGCGCTGCTCCTCGTCGCCGCCACCGTCGTCACCGTGCACTGGAGCCTGCCCATGGAGCTCTGGAGGTTCCGACCGCCCGCCCCCCGGGTGGTGGCCGCCCTGGACGCGGCCGTGCGGCGGATCCCCGCCGACGCCGTCGTCTACGGCCAGACCGGCACGGTCGGGCATCTCTGGGACCGGCCCTGGGTGGGGGCGGAACCGTACGACACCTTCTCCGGGCTTCTCCACCAGGCCAGGCGAACGGAGAGCCCGGTGTACGTGCTCTTCGCTCCCGGCGTCTCGTACGCGCCCATCGTCCCGCTCGACGCCCAGTGGGCCGACCTCCGCGCCATCCTGGCCTCGCACGCGTTCGAGCCGCTCTTCGTCCGGGACGGCGTCTATCTCTATCGCTCCACGGCGCCAGCCTCCCGGCTCGAGACAGGCGGGAAGGGGCGCCCCGCCACGCCGGGCACGGGACCGCCGAACAGGTGAAGCGTCAAATGCTCATCCTCGGCAGTGTCCCGGGAGCCGCTGAACACGGACGTGACCGCCGCGCGGCGGGGGCGGCAGGGATGCGTACGCGGCGCGAGGGGTGAAGGGCGGGGGCCGATGAAACGGGCGAAAGATCGGTTCAAAAGGCCGGTTCAGAGGAAGACGAACCCCGCTGGAGGCCGGACCGGTTCGAAGGGCGTGAACCCGCGCGGCGGTGTTTCGTCTGAACCATAGAGGCACGGCAGGCGTCCAAGGGGGCTGGCGGCGACGGAGACGGAATCCGTCCGCCCCGGGGTGGGGGCGGACGACTGGAGCGGGCGGTTGCTCCGGTTCTTCCACAACCACGGCGTGGAGGCGCACCGGGCCGAGGAACTGGCGCAGGAGGCGCTGGCCCGCGCCCTGGCCGTCCTTGGTTCGGAGCGCGCTCCCCGCAACCTTGCCCCCTGGCTCTACCGGGTGGCCTCCAACCTCCTCCGGGACGAGTGGCGCAGCGCCTACCGCAGGAAGGAGACGCCCGTCGACACCGTGCCGCCGGTTCCCGGCGACGTCGAGACCGATCCCGAGGCCGTCCTCCTGGATCGGGAGCGGCGCGCGAGGCGGCGGCGGGCGGTCCGGGCCGCGCTGGCCGGGCTTCCTCCCGATCTCCTCGAGGTGGTGGTCCTGCGCTTCTACCGCGGCTGGCCGGTCCGGGCGATCGCGGAGCAGCTGGGGCTGCCCGAGGGCACCGTCAAGTCGCGGCTCTACCGGGCCTACCGCCGGCTGGAGTCCGATCTGGAGCCTCTGCGGGGGGACGAGCGATGAGGGGCCGTGGCCAGAGGGACCGGGACGAGGAGCGCCTGGCCGCCGAGGTTGCCGCCGAGTTGCGCGAGGAAGCGGTGCGCCGCGGCGACGCTCCCCCGGCGCCGCGCGAGGTGCTCAGCCTGCTGGGTCTGGTGCGGGAGGAGCTCGCCGAGGCGGAGCTGCAGCGGCTCGGGCTGGCCGCGCTCGGGCGCCTCGTGGTGGCCGAGGCGCGCTTTCTGCCGGCGGCCTTCTGGGGCATGGAGGCCGGGCTGGTGCTGCTGGCCCTGGTGGCGGCCGACCTGCTGGAGCGGCTGCGAAGCCCGCTCGATGCATGGGCGCTGGCCGCCCCCTGGCTCGGCACGGCTGCCGTGCTGGCCGGTTTCTGGCCCCGGCGGGGAGCGTGGCAGGAAGTGCAGGCACTCTCGCCCCTGCCTGCGGCACTCCGCCTGCTGGCCAAGGCGGGGGTGGCGCTGGGCGCCGCCCTCGTCCTCCAGACCGGAGCCGGTCTTATCGCCGGCTTCCAGCAGACCGGCTGGTCCGTGGCCCCCGTGGTTCGACTCGTCCTCCTCCGGGATGCGCCGCTGCTGCTGGCTGCGGGGTGGTCGCTGCTCACCACCCGCTACCTGGGGTCGTGGGGCGGGTTGCTCGCTTCCTTGGGCCTTTGGGTCGCACTGGAAGGTTTCCTGCCCTGGGCAGGTTCGCTCGCCTTCTTCACGCTCCAGCCCGGGCCGGGCGGCGCCGCCTTGGCCGCCTCCATGGCGGCGGCCGGCCTGGCCATGGCGGCTCTGGCGCTGCGCGGGGCTGCCCGATGGCCGGCGGTTGGATGGGGTCGGGACGGCTAGGGCTGCGCCGGCGGACGCAGGTGGGGAGCCATGATGGGCGACGCGTTCAGCAGCGGATCCGGGCGGGGTGGCCAGTCGGGCGGGGCGATCCTCCTGCGGCGGCTGACCGTCTCCTTTCCGGGGCGGCCGCGCGCGCCGGCGCTGCAGGCGGTCTCCGCCCGCATCCTTCCGGGTGTGACGTGGCTGGTGGGTCCAAGCGGCGCGGGGAAGAGCACCCTCCTGCGCGTGCTCGCCACGCTCCTGCGGC
>JASBVM010000008.1 GCA_029961055.1 Bacillota bacterium | reverse complement strand
TTCCGCTGGCAGGTGCCCGAGCGGTTCAACTTCTCCCGGGACACCTTCGACCGGCACGCCGCGGCCGCGCCCGACCGCATGGCCATGCTCTGGGTGGACGACGAGGGCCACGAGCGGAGGATCAGCTTCGGCGAATTCCGCGACCGGTCCCGGCGCCTCGCCTCGGCCCTGCTCGGCCTGGGCATCCGTCCGGGGGAGCGGCTCTTCCTGCTCCTTCCGCGCCGGGTGGCCTGGTGGGAGAGCATCCTGGCCAGCCTCCGCGCCGGCATCGTCGTCAGCCCGGGCACCACCCAGCTGACCGCGCGAGACATCGCCTACCGGCTCCGGACCGCAGGGGTGGCGGCGGTGGTCACCGACGGCGAGAACGCCCCCAAGGTGGACGAGGCGCTGGCCGAGGTGGGCGGAGAGGCGGGAGGGGCAGCCGGTCCCGTCCACCGCATCCTGGTCGAGGGGCAGCGGGAGGGGTGGCTCGACTACGAGAGGCTGGTCGCCTCCGGCGATCCGGGCTTCGAGGGGAGCGACACCCGCGCGGACGACCCGGCGGTCCTCTTCTTCACCTCGGGCACGACGGGCTATCCCAAGATGACGCTCCACACCCAGGCCTCCAACGGCATCGGCCACTACGCGACCGGCCACTACTGGCTCGACCTGACGCCGGACGACCTGCACTGGAACCTCTCGGACACCGGCTGGGCGAAGGCGGCCTGGTCCAGCTTCTTCGGCCCCTGGATCGTGGGCGCGGCGATCTTCGTCCACCACAGCGCCCGCTTCCAGCCGCGGAAGACGCTGGAGCTGCTCGCGCGCTACCCCATCACCACCCTCTGCGGCGCGCCCACCAACTACCGGATGCTGATCCAGGAGGATCTGAGCGCCTTCCGCTTCCCCTCGCTCCGCCACTGCGTCGCCGCCGGCGAGCCGCTCAACCCCGAGGTGATCGAGGTCTGGCGCCGGGCCACCGGCCTCACCATCCGGGACGGGTACGGCCAGACCGAGACGGTCCTCTGCGTCGGCAACTTCCCCTGCATGGAGGTCCGCCCGGGATCGATGGGCAAGCCGGCGCCCGGCTTCCACGTGGCCGTCATCGACGAGGAAGGGCACGAGCTCCCGCCCCACCAGGAAGGGGACGTGGCGATCCGCATCCGCCCCGACCGGCCGGCCGGCCTCTTCCGCGAGTACTGGCAGGATCCGGAGCGGACGGCGCAGGTGGTCCGCGGCGACTGGTACCTGACCGGAGACCGCGCCTACCGCGACGAGGACGGCTACTTCTGGTTCGTCGGGCGCGCCGACGACGTCATCCTCAGCGCCGCCTACCGGATCGGTCCCTTCGAGATCGAGAGCGTCCTCCTGGAGCACCCGGCGGTGGTCGAGTCGGCGGTGGTGGGTAGCCCCGACCCCGTCCGCGGCCAGATCGTCAAGGCCTTCGTCGTCCTGGCCAAGGGCTGGGAACCCAGCCCCCGGCTGGTGGAAGAGCTGCAGGCGTTCGTCCGGGAGCGGACGGCTCCCTACAAGTACCCGCGCGAGATCGAGTTCGTGGACGAGCTGCCCAAGACGGTCAGCGGCAAGATCCGGCGCGTCGAGCTCCGCCAGCGGGAGGTCGCCAGGAAGCAGGGCGCGGCCCCCGCCCGCTAGACGCCCCGGCGGGCGACCGGTGTCGAAGCCGATCGTGGAAAGGCGGAAGACGGCGACGGTCCCTCGCCTCCAGTCGCCGGCCGCCGCGTCGATCCAGCGAATAGGGTGAGAAAGGGCCGTGGACAAGCGCCGCGGCTCTTCGACCCGACGACGTGCGCGAAGGAGGCGGAGGAGTTGGCGCAAGGCCGGAAGGGTGGCATCCACGGGCTTCTGTTCCGGGGAAGCAGGCGGGGGTGGCGGCGACTCCTGCCCCTCCTGGTGGCGGCGGTGCTTCTCGCCGCATCCTTCCCGGGAGCGGCCGCGGCAGGGGCCCCCGGCCCGAGCGGGAGCCGGGGACCGGCGGGGAGCGCCCGGCTCCCCATCCACGTCCGCGGCGCGGCCACCGCCCAGTACCAGGCGGGCTACACGCCCGCCCAGATCCGGCACGCCTACGGCTTCGACACGCTGGGCGCCACCGGCGCCGGCCAGACCATCGCCATCGTCGACGCCTACGGCAGCCCCACCATCCAGCAGGACCTGGCCACCTTCGACCAGCAGTTCGGGCTGCCTCCGGCCCAGCTGACCATCGCGTACCCGGGCGGCAAGCCCAGGAAGACCGACGGCGGCTGGGCGCTGGAGACCTCCCTGGACGTGGAGTGGGCGCACGCCCTGGCGCCCGGGGCGCGGATCCTCCTGGTCGTCGCTCGCACGGCCAGCTTGAGCGACCTGCTGCAGGCGGTGGACTACGCCAGCGGGCAGGGCGCCCAGGTGGTCTCGATGAGCTGGGGCGGGTCGGAGTTCTCCGGCGAGACGAGCTACGACGCCACCTTCACGCGGTCCGGCGTCGTCTACGTGGCCAGCTCGGGCGACAGCGGCACCGGCACCCTCTGGCCCGCCGTCTCGCCCGACGTGGTGGGCGTGGGCGGCACCACCCTGCCGCTGGACGCCCAGGGCGACCTGACGGGGCCCGAGAGCGCGTGGGCGGGGTCGGGCGGCGGCACCAGCCTCTACGAGCCGGAGCCCGGTTACCAGGTCTCCTACGGGATCGACTCGGGCGGCGCGCGGGCCGTGCCCGACGTCAGCTTCGACGCCGACCCCAACACCGGCGTGGCCGTCTACGACTCCACGCGCTACCAGGGCCAGAGCGGCTGGTACGTGGTGGGAGGCACCAGCTTCGGCGCGCCCAGCTGGGCGGCGCTGGTGGCGCTGGCCGACGAGAGCCGCACCGCGCCGCTCGCCGGGGCCGACAGCCTCCTCTACCAGCTCGCGACGGGCGCGCTCTACGCCCAGAACTACCGGGACGTGCTCACGGGCAGCAACGGGAGCTGCGGCAGCCTCTGCACCGCCGGCCCGGGATACGACTTCGTCACCGGCCTGGGCAGCCCGCTGGCGGGCTCGCTGGTGCCCGCGCTGGCCGCCGCGCCCTGAGGCCGGCTCAGGCCCCTGCCGACTCGGGCAGGAAGGAGGGAGCGAGCCGCGCGGCTCGCTCCCTTTCTTCGCGGCTGGGCGGCTCCGCCGAGAGGAAGGGGTAGAGGCGCCGGTAGGCGTCGCGGATCCGCTCGGCCACTTCCTCGCGGGAGGGAGCGGGGCGGCCGGGGGAGGGGTGGCGCTCGCGCCAGGCCTCCGCCACCGTCGTGTGGGCACCGGCCGCCAGAACGGGCGGGCTGGGTGCGGCCGCGGCCTCGTAGAACGCCCGGAGGTCGGCGACCATCGCCTCCACCTCGGCGCGCCCCCCGCCGACCAGGAGGACGGCGTGCCAGAGGACGTAGCCGGCGCGGCGGCGCTGCGCGGTGCCCGCCAGCTTCCTGCCGTCCGCGACCAGGTTCCAGCGCCCGTCGCAGAAGCTCCCCGGCACCGAGCCGAAGCCCACCTCCAGCCCCATCTCCGCCAGCGCCCGGAGGAGGCCGGCCGGCAGCAGCTCGTAGGCCTCGGCGATGGAGGGGAAACCCTCCCGGACGGGGACGGCGACGCTCAGGTTGAGGGTCCACGGCGAGTGGACCACCGCGCTCCCGCCGCTGGAGCGGAGGAGGAGCTGGTAGCCCTGCCGGCGGCACCAGGCGGAGGCCGCCTCCAGGTCGGCGAGGCCGGGGTCGTAGCGGCTCGTGACCAGCGACCGCCGGCCGGTCCAGAGCCGGATGAAGGGCGGCGCCTGGCCGCCGCCCGCGGCCTCGGCCAGCGCCTCGTCCAGCGCCAGGTTCCAGGCCGGCTCCTGCGGCCGGTCCTCGTCCACCCAGCGCCAGCGCAGCCGGCGGAGCCGTTCGAGACGGCCGCCGTGGGGCGGCGTGAAGAGGGGGGCGAACGCCATCTCGAGCCTCCGCCCCCCATCCTACCGCGATCCGGCCTCCGGTGGGCCCGCGGCTCAGGCGGCCGCCGCCGCGGCCTTCTGGAGCGCCTCCGTCATGTGGTGGCGGCAGAGATGGGCCCGGAACTCCCCGGAGGCGTAGAGGTCGCCGTTCACCTCCACCCCGTCGGTGGCGTGGGAGACCGCCTCCCGGAGGACGGAGGGATCCGGCTTGCGGCCATGCAGCGCCGCCTCCACCGCCTCCGCCCGGAAGGCGCTCAGGGCGACTCCGGTGACGCCGATCCGGGCCTGCTCGACCGAACCGTCCGCCGCCAGCCGGACCACGGCCGCCACGCCGACGACCGCATAGCCCGAGGCCGGGTGGGGGTGCTTGACGTAGGCGGTCCCCGTCCGCCCGCCCAGGAGCGGGAAGCGGACCTCGGTCAGGATCTCGCCCGGCTCCAGCGCGGTGGTGAACGGTCCGAGGAAGAACTCCCGCGCGGGGACCGCCCGCTCCCCGGACGGGCTGCGCAGGACCAGCCGCGCCTCCAGCGCCAGGACGACGGCGGGCAGGTCGGAGCTCGGGTCGGCGTGGGCCAGGTTGCCGCCGACGCTCCCGCGGTTCCGGACCTGGAGGTCGCCGATGGCCCCGGCCGCCTGCGCCAGGAGGGGGAAGGCCTCCGCCACCTGGACCGATCCGGCCACCTCGGCGTGGGTGGTGAGCGCGCCGATCACCAGCTCGTCCCCTTCCAGACGGATGCCGCGGAGCTCCGCGATGCCGCCGATGTCGACGAGCACGGGCGGTTCGGCCAGGCGCAGCTTCATCATCGGCAGGAGGCTGTGGCCGCCCGCCAGCAGCTTCGCGTCGGGTCCCGCCTCCTGGAGGAGGCGGAGCGCCTCGTCCAGGCTGGAGGCGCGGGCGTAGTCGAAGGCCGCCGGGATCACGCCGCCGCACCTCCCTTCCGGGCCTCCGCCTCGCGGACGGCCCGCCAGATCTTCTCGGGCGTCAGGGGCATCTCCAGGTGGTCGATGCCGA
This sequence comes from Bacillota bacterium, assembly GCA_029961055.1. Classification (NCBI taxonomy): domain Bacteria; kingdom Bacillati; phylum Bacillota; species Bacillota bacterium. Next base: position 26,263 of record JASBVM010000008.1, on the reverse strand, counting down.
AGGGGGCGAGGGCGTCCATCACCGCGTTGACCACGGCCGGCGTGGAGGCGATGGTGCCGGTCTCTCCCACCCCCTTGACGCCCAGCGGGTTGACGGGCGAGGGCGTCTCCGTGCGGTAGGTCTCGATGGGCGGCAGGAAGCCCGCCCGCGGCAGCGCGTAGTCCATCATGGAGCCGGTCAGGAGCTGGCCGTTCTCGTCGTAGACCGCTCCCTCCCAGAGCGCCTGGCCGATGCCCTGCACCACGCCGCCGTGGACCTGGCCGTCGACGATCAGCGGGTTGATCACCCGACCCGGGTCGTCGACGGCGACGTAGCGGAGGAGCTTCACCTGGCCGGTGGCCGGCTCCACCTCCACCACGGCCACGTGGGTACCGAAGGGATAGACGAAGTTGGAGGGGTCGTAGAAGGCGGACGCCTCCAGCGCCGGCTCCATCCCTTCCGGCAGGTTCCAGGCCAGGTACGCCTGCAGCGCCACCTGCTGGATGGTCGCCTTCCGCTCCGGGACGCCCCGCACCTGGAAGGCGCCGTCGCGGAAGTCCAGGTCCTCGGGCGCCGCCTCCAGCATGTGGGCGGCGATCTTTCTCGCCTTCTCCGCCACCCGCCGGGCGGCCAGCGCCAGGGCCCCGGAACCCACCGGCGTCGTCCGGCTGCCGTAGGTGCCCCATCCCATCGGCGTCTGCGCGGTGTCGCCGTGCACGATCTCCACGTCCTCCACCGGCACGCCCAGCTCGTCGGCCACCACCTGGGCGAAGGTGGTCTCCTCGCCCTGGCCGTGGGGCGAGCTGCCGATGTAGACGTTCACCTTGCCCGAGGGATGGACCCGGACCACGGCGCTCTCCCAGAGACCGCCCTGGAAGCCGACCGCGCCCGCCACCCTGGAGGGGCCGAGACCGCAGATCTCCACGTAGCTGGAGAAGCCGACGCCGAGGAAGCGCCCCTGTTTCCGCAGCTCCGCCTGCTCCTGGCGGAGCCCGGCGTAGTCCAGCGCCTCCAGCGCCTTGTCCAGCGCCCGCTCGTAGTCGCCGGAGTCGTAGGTCAGCCCCGTGGGGGTCTCGTACGGGAAGCGGTCGGCGGGGATGAAGTTCTTCCTCCGGATCTCCGCCGGGTCCATGCCGATCTCCCGGGCGTAGAGGTCGACCAGGCGCTCCAGCAGGTAGGTGGCCTCGGGCCGGCCGGCGCCGCGGTACGCCTCCACCGGGGTGGTGTGGGTGAGCACCCCGAAGACCTCCACGTCGACGTTGGGGATGGTGTACGGTCCGGCGGTGATCAGGCCGAAGAGGATGGTGGGGACGCCCGGGGCGGCCGTGGAGAGGTAGGCGCCCAGGTTGGCGACGGTCCGGATGCGCAGCGCCGTGAGGCGGCCGTCGCGGGTGCCGGCCAGCACCAGGTCCTGGACGTGGTCGCGGCCGTGGGTGGTCGCCCGGTAGTTCTCGGAGCGGTCCTCGGTCCACTTGACGGGCAGCCCCAGGTCGCGGGCGGCGAAGGCGACCAGCGCCTCGTCGGGGTAGAAGGGGATCTTGGAGCCGAAGCCGCCGCCCACCTCGGGGGCGATGACGCGCAGCTTCTGCTCGGGGATCCCCAGCGTCAGGGAGAGCAGGAAGCGGTGGATGTGCGGGTTCTGCGAGGTGACCCAGAGGGTCAGCTCGCCCGTGGCCGGGTTGTACTGGGCCACGGCGGCGCGGGGCTCCATGGCGGTGGGGATCAGCCGCTGGTTGCGGATGCGCCGGCGGACCACCACCTCGGCCTCGGCGATCGCCTTCTCGGCCGCCTCCGGGCCGTTCCCGGCACGCCAGTGGAGGACCACGTTGCCCGGCACGTCGTCGTGGACCTGGGGCGCTCCGGGTGCCAGCGCCTTCTCCGCGTCGACCACGGCGGGCAGCGGCTCGTAGTCGACCCGGATCTTCTCCAGCGCGTCCCGGGCAGCCGCGCGGCTCCCGGCCACCACCAGCGCCACGCCGTCGCCGGCGTAGCGCACGCGCTCGGAGGCCAGGGCGGGATGGGCCGGCGTCTTCAGGTCGGCCCCGGGGACCAGCCAGGCGGTGGGGATGGGGCCCAGTTTCCCCTCCAGGTCCTTGCCCGTGTAGACCCGGACCACGCCCGGCGCCCGGGCCGCCTCGGAGACGTCGATGGAGCGGATGCGGGCATGGGCGTGCGGGCTGCGCAGGATGGCCGCGTACAGCATGCCGGGCAGGTGGATGTCGTCGGTGTAGGTGGCGTGCCCGGTGATCAGCCGGGGATCTTCCTTGCGCTTGAGCGGGGTGCCGAAGAGGGTGGGCATCAGCGCGCACCTCCCCGTGCGGCGTCGCCCAGCGTGGTCCCGCCGGAAGCCCCCACAGGGCTCACGCCGGCGGAACGCAGGTGTTCGGCGGCCAGCCGGACCGCGGCGACGATGTTCTGGTAGCCGGTGCAGCGGCAGATGTTCCCTTCCAGTCCCTCGCGGATCTCCGCCTCGGACGGGTCGGGCTTGGACGCCAGAAGGTCGGCGGCGGTCATCAGCATGCCGGGCGTGCAGAAGCCGCACTGCAGCCCGTGCCTCTCCCAGAAGGCCGCCTGCAGCGGGTGGAGCCCCTCGATCCGGGCCTCGGGCGGGACCAGGTCGGCCAGACCCTCGACGGTCGTCACCTCGTGGCCGTCGGCCTGGACCGCCAGCGTCGTGCAGGACTTGACCGCGTGGCCGTCCAGCAGGACGGTGCAGGCGCCGCATTGGCTGGTGTCGCAGCCGACGTGGGTTCCGGTCAGCCCCAGCGTGTCCCGGAGAAAGTGGACCAGGAGCGTCCTGGGCTCCGCGCTCCCCTGGGCGGGCTGACCGTTGACGGTGAGACGGACGGTGACCTCCAAGCTGACACCCCCTTTGGGATGCGATGCGCGTGCGATCGCCGGTCCGTGCGCGGGTTCGGGGGATGGGCGAAGGATGGGAGAGAAAGCACTGTGACAAGTTGCTGAACAGCCTTTTCGCCGGAGCGGGGATGGCTTCCTTCCACGGGCGGGGCGGAGGGGGCGGGAGCGATGGCGGCAGGTCCGGGGGGCCGCGGGCGTCCGGACCGGCGCGGCCCGCGGTGGCAGAATGGGAGGGGAGGCGAGGCGCGGCGAGGGAGGCGGAGGGGAGGCGGGAGGATGGCGATTGTCGCGGTCAGCATCGCGCCGCTCGGCACGGGCGAGACCAGCGTCAGCCGGTTCGTCGCCGCGGCCGAGAGGGTTCTGGAGAAGGAAGCGCCCCCGGAGGTCCGCTACCGTCTCGACCCCATGTTCACCACGCTCGAGGGCGACCTGGACCGGATCCTCCGCCTCGTCCGGCAGATGGAGGAGGCGGTCTTCGCGGAGGGCGCGCGCCGTGTCGACATCGTCATGAAGGTGGATGACCGGCGCGACCGCCCCTCCAGCATGGAGGGCAAGGTCCGCTCGGTGGAGGAGAAGCTGGGCCACTAGGTGACCGGCCGCCCTCGCCGCCCGCCTCCCCCGCGCCTACCCCGCGCCGAGGTAGGCGCTGCGCACCTCCTCGCTGGCCGAGAGCTCCGCGGCCGGACCTGCGAGGGTGATCCGCCCGGTCTCCAGGACGTACCCCCGGTGCGCCACCTTGAGCGCCATGTGCGCGTTCTGCTCCACCAGGAGGATGGTGGTCCCCTGGGTGTTGATCTGCCGGATGATCTCGAAGACCTGCTGGACCAGGATGGGCGCCAGCCCCATGGAGGGTTCGTCCATGAGGAGGAGCCGGGGCCGGGCCATCAGCGCGCGCCCGATGGCCAGCATCTGCTGCTCGCCGCCCGAGAGCGTCCCCGCGCTCTGCCGGCGCCGTTCCGCCAGCACCGGGAAGCGCTCGTAGACCTGGGCCAGGTCGGCCCGGATCCCGGCGGCATCGCGGCGCTGGTAGGCACCCAGGAGAAGGTTCTCCTCCACGCTCATCTCCGCGAAGACCCGCCGGCCCTCGGGCACCTGGGTGATGCCCCGCGCCACCACCTCCTGGGGCGAGAGGCGCTGGATCTCGGCGCCGAGGTAGCGGATCCGCCCCGCGCGAGGGTGGAGGAGACCCGAGATGGTGTTCAGGGTGGTGCTCTTGCCGGCGCCGTTGGCGCCGATCAAGGTGACGATCTCCCCTTCCTCCACCGTGAAGGAGATCCCGCGCAGCGCCCGGATGGGCCCGTAGTTGACCTGAATCTCCTCCAGCTCAAGAAGCATCGGCCGGGACCTCCTCGCCCAGATAGGCCTCGATCACCCGCGGGTTCCGCCGGATCTCCTCGGGGGTTCCGCGGGCGATCTCCACCCCGTGGTCGAGAACCAGGATGCGGTCGCAGACGGACATCACCACCGACATGTCGTGCTCGATCAGCAGGATGGTCAGGCCGAAGCCGCTGCGGATCGAGCGGATCAGCTCCATCAGCGCGCGGCTCTCCTGCGGGTTCATGCCGGCCGCGGGCTCGTCCAGCAGGAGCAGCTTCGGCCCGGTCGCCAGGGCGCGGGCGATCTCCAGCCGGCGCTGGAGGCCGTAGGGCAGGCTGCTGGCCGGTTGCCGGGCGACCGCCTGGAGATCGACCAGGGCGAGCAGGCGCATGGCTTCCGCCTCCACCCGCGCCTCGTCCCGGTAGAAGCCGGGCGAGCGCAGCAGCGTGGCCAGGAAGGTCGGCGCCAGGCGCGAGTGGAGTGCGGCCTTGACGTTCTCCACCACGCTCAGGCCGCGGAAGAGGCGGATGTTCTGGAAGGTGCGCGCGATCCCCAGGCGGTTGACCTGGTGCGGCTTGAGACGACCCAACCGGCGGCCGTCGAAGTGGATCTCGCCCTCCGTGGGCGCGTACTCGCCGGTCAGCAGGTTGAAGACCGTGGTCTTGCCCGCCCCGTTGGGGCCGATCAGGCCGACCAGCTCTCCGGCCTCCACCTCCAGGTTGAGGTGGGAGAGCGCCCTCAACCCACCGAAGGCGATGCCCAGGTCAACGGTCTTGAGCAGTGCCACCGCCGGTCACCTCCGGGAGGTCGGGTGCGTCCGGGCTTCCTGGCGCGAGGGGGGAGAGGGGGGCCGGACCGGGCGCGGGCGGCTGTCGACCGGTCAGCCGCCGCCACAGCTGGCCCATCGACTCGAAGCTGACCTCACGGGTGCCGAAGAGACCGCCCGGGCGGAAGATCATCACCAGGACCAGCGCCAGCCCGTAGAGCACCATGCGCAGAGCGGCCAGCTGCTGGAGCGCCGCACTGAGCAGGGTCAGGAGCGTGGCGCTGACGATGCTCCCGGTGATGGAGCCGAGGCCGCCCAGGACGACGTAGACCAGGATCTCGAAGCTCTTCAGAAAGCTGAACGTGGTCGGCTGGATGACGAAGAAGTAGTGGGCGTACAGGGCGCCGCCGACGCCGGCGAAGACCGCGCCGAGGACGAAGGCGAGCACCTTGGTCTGCGTGGTGTCGACGCCCACGTCCTCCGCGGCGATCTCGTCGTCCCGGACCGCCTTCAGCGCCAGCCCCCGGGTCGAGTTGACCAGGTTCTTCACCGCCAGCACCGTGAGCACGGTCAGCACGAAGAGCCAGGCCCAGCTCGTCAGGCGGGGGATGCCGAAGAGGCCGGTCGCACCGCCCACGTAGTCGACGTTGTAGAGGACGGAGCGGAGGATCTCGCCGAAGCCCAGGGTGGCGATGGCCAGGTAGTCGCCGCGGAGCCGGAGCGTGGGAGCGCCGACCAGCACGCCCATGAGCGCCGAGGCGGCGGCTGCCATCAGCAGGGCCAGGGCGAAGGGGAGGCCGAGGCGCGTGGTCGCCACGGCGGCGGTATAGGCGCCCACCGCCATGAACCCGGCATGACCCAGCGAGAACTGCCCGGTGAAGCCGTTGATCAGGTTGAGGCTGACGGCGAGGATGATGTTGATGCCCACCGTGAAGACCTGGGCCTGCAGGTAGGGGTTGAGGGCCGGCACCAGCGCCTGGCCCGCCAGGAAGCCCAGCACCAGAAGGGCGCCGACGGCCAGGTTCTCCTTGCGAAGATAGGGCTCCATGGGCGGCTCACACCTTCTCCCGTACGTTCCGCCCCAGCAGGCCCGCCGGCCGCACCAGGAGGATCAGGATGAGAAGGGCGAAGGAGATGGCGTCCCGGAAGAGGCTGAACCGCGTGCCGCCGACCAGCGCCTCGATGACGCCCAGCAGGTACCCCCCCAGCATCGCGCCGGGGATGCTGCCGATACCGCCCAGCACCGCGGCGATGAACGCCTTCAGGCCCGGGATGAGGCCCATCAGCGGGTCCACCCGGTTGTAGTAGAGGCCGACCAGAACGCCCGCCACGGCGGCCAGCGCCGAGCCGACCGCGAAGGTGGTCGCCACCGTCCGGTCGACGTCGACGCCCATCAGGGCGGCCGCCTGCATGTCGTAGGCGACCGCGCGCATCGCCCGGCCCGTCCGGGTCCGCTGCACGAACCAGACCAGGAGCAGCATCATCACCACCGTCACGCCGACGATGAAGAGGTCCTGGGTGGAGAGGACCAGCGACCCGCCCAGCAGCCGGATCTGCTGCCACTGGATCGGGTCGGGGAAGGCGCGCGGATCCGGCTTGAGGACGATGATCCCGCCGTTCTCCAGGATGAAGGAGACGCCGATGGCGGTGATCAGCGCGGCGATCCGCGGTGCGTTGCGCAGCGGGCGGTAGGCGACCCGCTCGATCAGCACCCCCAGGAGCGCGGCCACCAGCATGGCGAGGAGGAGCGCCACGCCCAGGTTGACGCTGAGCAGGGTGACCGCGAAGAAGGCGACGTAGGCGCCCACCATATAGACGTCGCCGTGGGCGAAGTTGATCAGCTTGATGATGCCGTAGACCATGGTGTAGCCGAGGGCGATGAGGGCGTAGATGCTGCCCAGGGAGAGCCCGTTCACGATCTGTTGCAGGATGGACGTCATGCGATTCTTCCTCTCCCTGTGACGGGTGTCAAGGTTCGGCGCGGCGCCCGGCCTTCTCCTCTGCCCGGTCCGGACCGCCGCGTCGCCCGCCTCGCTCTACAAACGCTCCGGATCAAGCAAGGCGAAGGGCCGGGAGGAAGCGGCCCGTGCTGCCTGGCACGAGCGCCGCCTCCCCCGGCCGGGTTCAGGGACGGTTCATCCCTGCTGGGGCGTGATGCGCGCCTTGAAGACCTGCTGCCCGTCCTTCATCTCAAGGATGATCACCGGCTTGACGGGGTTGTGCTGCGCGTCCATGGAGATGTTGCCGGTCACGCCCTGGAAGTCCTTGGTGGAGGCCAGGGCCTGGCGGATCTTGTCCGGCTCGGCGGAACCGGCCCGCTTGATGGCGTCGGCCAGCAGGTAGACCGCGTCGTAGCCGAGGGCGGCGAAGCCGTCGGGCCCGTCGCCGTACCTGGCCTTGTACGCCTTGACGAAGTCCTGGACCTTGGGGTCCGGATCCCCCGAGGAGTAGTGGTTGGTGAAGAAGGTGTTGTTCAGGGCCGCCGCCCCCGCCAGCTTGACCAGGTCCGGGGAATCCCACCCGTCGCCTCCCATCATGGGCACGGTGATGCCCATGTCGCGCGCCTGGCGGACGATGATGCCGACCTTGTCATAGTAGGCGGGCACGTAGATCAGGTCCGGCTGGAGCGCCTTGAACGAAGAGAGGACGGAGCGGAAATCCTGGTCGCCTTTGGCGAACCCCCGCTCGGCCAGGACCTGCCCGCCCTTCTTGACGAACTCCTGCTTGAAGGCCGCGGCCAGTCCCTTCGAGTAGTCGTTGGTGCTGTCCTCCAGGATGACCGCCTTGCGCGCGTTCAGCTGGTCGTAGGCGAAGTCGGCGCCCACCACGCCCTGGACCGGGTCGATGAAGCAGACGCGGAAGACCCAGTCGCGCACCTTCCCGTTCTCGTCCACGGTGACGGGGACGGCGGTGGCGGAGGTGGGGATGAGCGGGATCTTGGCCGAGGTGATCACCGGGATGGCACCCAGCGAGTCGCCCGTCGTGGCGGGCCCGATGATGGCCACCACCCCGTCGCTGACCAGGCGGGTGGTCACGTTGGTGGACTCGGCGTTGTCGCCCTTGTTGTCGAGCTTGTCGGGCTCCAGCTTCCGGCCGAGGACGCCGCCCTTGGCGTTGATCTCGTCGAGCGCCATCTGGGCGCCGTTCCAGGTGTGCTGGCCGAAGGTGGCGACGTCCCCGGAAAGCTCGAAGTTGAAACCGACCTTGATCGGGTTGCTCCCCTGGGCGCCCGTCTGGGCGGTGCCGCCGCTGCCCCCGCTGCCCCCGCACCCTGCGCTGGCCAGGAGGCCGAGAACCGCCAGGGAGAGGAGCGCGCCTCTCCATAAACGATGAAGCCGACCCGTAAAGTGCAATTCTCCGCCCTCCTCGTACCGTGGTCAATCCCGGGATGACGCAGCAAGCGCCTTGGGTGATATGAACCGGGTGGTTTACCCCATTCGCCCCGGCGAAAAGTTTTCCTCCCTGGCGGGAGGATGCACGGATCTGGAAGGTACGAAATATGGAAGCGCGCCGGGCGGGTAAGCCCTCGTCGCGGCCCGGGGAGCGGGCACCGGCTCGGCGGCGGTGGCGAGAGGCAGCTGCCGTTCCGCAGAGGCCGGGCGGGCCTTGAACGCTGCCGGCCGGGCGTCGTACACTCAGGCAGCAACCTCTCTGGCGCGGTAGCTCAGTTGGTAGAGCAGCGGACTGAAAATCCGCGTGTCGGCGGTTCGACTCCGCCCTGCGCCACCACCCATTTTCGAGTCAGGAAGCGGGTTTCGGGGATCGGGTGTTCGGGGAAGCGGTCGCCGCGCAGGGCGTTCGGGGAGCATTCGGGGAGTGGAGATTGCCGCGCGGCGAAAAGAGGCGGGGGTCATCGCCCCGCCTTTCGCGTCTTGTCTGCCGTCTGCCTGCATCCGCCATCAGATGGCCGCCAGTGCGGGCGGATGCCCGCAGGCTCAGGGGGCTTGCTGGGTCTTCAGCCGTGGAGGATGGCCTCCATCCTCTGGGCCAGTCGCTCCTGCGCGCCCGGTAGGACATGCGCATAGACCGACAAGGTGAAGGCGACCGTGCTATGGCCGAGGAGTTCGGAGACCTCGCGCGGGTTCGCGCCGGCCGCCAGGAGCAGGGACGCGCAGGTATGGCGGAGGTCGTGGATGCGCACCTCGCGGGGCAGGTCAGCCCGCTCCAAGATGGGTTTGAAGTGACGACGGATCAGGTTCGCCTCCAGGAGCGGCGTCGCCGCCTCGCTCAGGAAGACCAGCGGCCAGCGCGGGCGGAAGCCGGTCGCCAGAAGCTCCTCGACCTGGCGCTTCCGGTGCGCGCGCAGGGCGGCCACGTCACTCGGCGTGAGAGGGACGGTGCGCCGGCTCTTCGCGCTCTTGGGCGGCGCCAGCCGGAAGCTTCCTCCTCGGCGCGCGGCTGCATGAGCTGCTGAACGATCTCCAGCCGCCCGCCGTCGAGGTCGATGTGATCCCACGTCAGCCCCAAAGCCTCGCCGATGCGCAGGCCGCGCGAGAGGAGGAGGTGCCAAAGCGCGGCGTACCGATCCTCCTGGGCCGCCTCCAGAAAGCGCCGCGCCTCCTCGGCGCTCAGGACGCGCAGCTCGGGCCGCTCCGCCTTCGGGCGGACCACGGCGTTGCATGGATTCGTCGCGATGAGCCGGAGGCGGACCGCCACCTCAAGCGCGCGGTGCAGGGTGACGTAGACCAGCTGGACCGACCGGGCGCTCAGGCCGGACTTGGCGACTTCCGTCACCATGGTCTGGACGTGCGCCGGCGTCAGCTTGACGAGGGGGATGCGCCCGATGGTCGGAGTGATATGCCGGACCTGGCGGGCGTAGACCTCCAGCGTGGTCGGCCGGACCTCCAACGCAGCTACGTCGCGGAGCCAACGGCCGAGCCACCCTTCGACCGTCTGCCGGCTCGGCTCGACCGGCAGCTGGCCCCTGTTCTTGGCGGCGACCTGTTCGGCCAGCCAGACAGCCGCTTCGGCGCGCGTCTTGAAGGACTTCCGCAGGACCTTCTTCCCCTTGGCGGTCCAACCCGTCACCAGTTCCGCCCGCCAGTAGACCGCCTCGCGGCCGTCCTTGAGGCGCTTCAGGCGCTTCCGCTCCTTGTAGATGCTGCCTTCACCAGCGGCGCGCCGGCTCATTGCTGGTCTCCCTCCTTTCCGCCTCGCCACTCCAGATCGCGCCCCATGACGCGCCGGTAGGCATACCGCGCATCACGGATGAAATTCGGCAGCCGCTTGGCCGCCCACTCGGGGTGAAGCCTGGTCCACTCGGCCATAGCCGCCTTCCAGCGTCTGCCATCGTTCGCCTGGGCAATGAATACGGCCAATTCACTGCTCTTTGCGGTCATGGCCGGCGCGCGCCGCTCGTGCCGGATATCAGCCCAAAAGCCAGCCAGTTCCTCGGGCGAAACGTCGGCGTCGACCTCCACGATGAAGCGCTGCCCGCGCATCCCCACAACACGGGCGCGCGGAAGATCGGGGGCCTCGCCGGTTAGGACGAAGAGCTTAGCCTCGAATGGCGACCAACCGTACGCCTCCGCGAGCGCATTGGCCAGCGCCTCAAGCTCCTCGCGCGCGACGAGGATGCGCTGGATCTCCTCGGGTCGGATGATCACGACGGAACGGGCCACCCACTCGGCTTCCCGGTAGACTTCCTCGGCGGTGATCTCGCGTCGGGCCGGCGACGTGAACGGCTGGCCGCCCGCAAAGGGCTCTTGAATGTTCACCGGCTCCCATGCGTCGGCCGGCGAGTTCGCCCGCATGATCTGCGCCGCCGCTCCGGCGAGAGGATCGCCCACTCAGCCGCCTCGGCCATGCGCACGACCAGCCCGCTGAGCCAGCGCTCGCGGAAGCGGTGAACCTCCTCGCGTTGCGCCGCCTTGACGGCGGCGATGTGAGAGCGTGCCTGCTCAAGGAGCCGGCCCTTGATCTGCCTGGCTCGCTCCTCCTCAAGCTTCACTCTGATTAGTTGTTCCTCGTACCACCTGACAAGCTCTTCCTGTCGCTGTAGACGCCTGCCACTCCTCCGCTCACGACGGACCGCTTCGACCAGCCCCTCCTCGCAAGCCCTTCGCCACAACTCCTCGCTCCAGTTTTTCTCGCCAACGCGCCCCATGACGCGGCCGCAGGGCGTGCTGGTCAGGAGTTGCCACGAGGTTACTCACCCTTTTCTTCTATAGATCCGAGTACTTTGGGCCGGCCGACCGCCGAGACCTATGTCAACCTCGCAGCTCATGCGAAGGCGGTGTTGCTTGCGCGACTTCTCCCGCCCCTGGAGGAGCTGGCCGAAAAGGCCAGGAGAGCCGTTGAAAAGACAGACGCGGCCCGACGGGAAGCGGACCTGGATGAGGAGGGGGATGAACCATGACCGAGCTTGAGATGATCCAGGAGGCCATCGCTGAGGCGAAGCGGCTGCGGCGCGGGGCCGTGGTCAAGGCGTTTGTCCCGGCTGCGGCCGAGCCGAGCTACACAATGATTCCGCCCAACATGCCGGCGGAATTCTACCAGCTTCAGGAATCCTACCGCATCGCGAAGGCGGAGCGGTATCTTCGGACCTCGCTGGAGCACGTCACGGCCATTGCCAAGGCGACTGCCAAGACATTGGATGCACAGGAATCGAAGCGCGCGAAGAACGCGAACCGCCGGAGTGCGCTGGAAGAGGCGCTGCGCAAGCTCGACGAACTCGATGGGCTCCGTCAGAAGCTGGCCCATGAGCGGAAACATGCGCGGAAGTCTCGGGAACAGCGGCGCGAGGCCATGAACCGGGCTGCGGCGAAGCGGCGGCAGGCCGAGCTGAAGGACGACGAGGACGACGAGGAATACGGCTACCCGGAGCCGGAGAACAGGCCCGTGATCGACGGGAACAGGCGGCTTGAGGAGTACGTGGTGAGGGGGTGAGTGGCATGCAGGCAGACCGGGAGACCTTGCTGGCGCAGGTGGAGCCGATCATCCGCGACTGTCAGGCGGCGCTGCGTGATTCCGGCCCGGAGAGCGAGCGCGCGAAGACCGCTGTTCACCGGGCGCTCGATGCGGTGCTCGCGATCCTTCGCGGAGAGGCGGCCGGAGACCCCTGGAGCGCGGTGGGTTTCGTCCCTCCCTCCCTGCGACCCGAGGTGGCGAGTGGCGACCTGCGATTCTGAAGCCCGCTGTGATACAGTGCCTGAAAGGTCTTCTCCTCCTCGTCGGGGGGCTCGGGGAGGCGCCTTGAGCGCCGGCTCCTACACAGACCGAAAGCCGTCCGGAATGGACGGCTTTCGGTCTTTCTCGGTGCGCTATGATCCAGCGGGGAGGAGTAGGCGTGAGCATGCCCAAGATCACCTGCAAGCACTACGGACCCGCGCCCACCAGCATTCTCCTGGCCTTCGCCGACGGGTGGCCGGAGGCGCGGGCGGCCGTCGATGAGCGCGTCGACCGCATCCTCGAAGCCGAGCCGGACGTGCTCGACAGACTCCTCGGCCTCCTGAGGCGCTGCAAGAGGACGCGCGACTTGGGCGCGTGGGTCGAGGGGCTAGACCGGGAGCTGCGGAGGAGCGGGGAGCGGTGAGGCAAAGACTCAGGCTAGCTGTGGCAATCGCCGGGAGTCTGCTTATTGCCGGCATAGCAGGCGCTGTTCTCGACCGCGTGGAGGGAGGACGCCTGCGAGCGCGGTTTGTCCCTCCTTTCCGAGTCGCAGCTGCCGACCGGAACTTTCTCGTAGCCGCGGCTACCGGGCGCGTTACGGGACCGGTGGTCACGCTGGGTTATGCTGAGCGTTACCTTGGCGTGTCCATACCGCTACCGCAAGACGTGGGGATGAGCTTGGTCGGAGTCCGCGTGAATAAGATCTCTGACCTGCCTACGGCCTACCTTGTGTGGGTCAGATTCACGCCGCCATCGTTTGTAATCGAAGCCGTACAGCCTCTTTCGTGTGTAGAAGTGTCTGGCACGCGCCAACACCCTCTCGATCCTCCAGGCGTTGCAACGTTCAGCGCAGGCGACTCTACCGTCGACCCGGTGGTCCATTGGGAGTACCAGTCGATCCATGCCGAGTCAGACCTCATGAGGCCCCACGAGGATACGTGCATCTGGCTCCATGGCGCCAATGTTTCGGACGAGGAGCTTCGAACGTTCGCGGATCGGCTGACATAGGAGGATGCCCGACCATTTAGGACGTCTCCTTCCGCCTCGCTCGCCGGCTCACACAGAAGCCCCCAGGGCAGCACCCTGGGGGGCTTTCTGTGTGGAGCCGTTACCGCGCGCCTAGCTGGCCGGCCGGGCGGCGACCACGGCGGCGAGGACCTCCTTCAGCCCGACAGGCTCGGGATCGAGCCCGACGTCGATGGCCCGCACCAGCGGGTGCTGCTGCAGGGCGAGAGTCGCCTTGCCCGCCTCCCCGACGAGCCACGGCACCCCGTCAAGCCATCCGATCAGGTAGAGCGCTTCTTCGCGGGTGACTCCCGGGGAGCGCGCGAGCTCATCCGTCCGGTTGCTTGCCTCGCGGACGCGCTGCTCGACCGCAGCGGAGGGATGGACGCCGGCCGGCAGCACGGCGCCGGCCAACTGCCAGGGCTGCTCAGCGACCAGGCCATCCGGCGTGCTTTTCACGGCTTACCGCCTCCCTTTGAGACGGTCTGCGTGGGGCAAGGCCGTTCATCACGCGCAGCCGTGGCCAGGGGCGGGAGGTACGGGACCTTGTTGCTCCCTGTGTGCAAGCGGCTGAACCTCTACCTGTTCACACCAGCAAGGCCGCGGAAGGGCCTCCCCAGGCGCCCGCAGCGCCGCTGCGCCGGGGACGTGCGGGCCCGGCCCCGCCTCCGGCGGCGTCACCGGGCTCGGCCGGGCGGCCAGGTCAGCTCCTCGGGTGCGCAGAGGCTTCCGCCGGCAGGCAGCGGGGTCGCGACCTCCTCCAGCGATTCTTCCTGATCGAGCCGATCGAGGAGGGCACGCTCCCGTTCCGCGGTCTCCCGCACCCGGGCGGCTGCAGCCTCGCCGATCACGCCGTAGGAGCGCTTCAGCTCGTTGAGGCCCGTGGCCACGTCGTAGGTGACGTCGACGATGTCGGCGCGGCTGAGCCAGCGGGTCTCGTAGCTGAGCAGCTGGCGCCAGGTCCGGTGGTGGAGCGCCTGCCGGTGCTCCTCCAGCGTCCGGTAGAACAGCCGGTAGCCGTATCGGTCGGGCGTCGTCCAGATGGTGGAGCCGGGGTCGATGAACGGACCCAGAGGGGCGACGAACGGCTCGAAGCGGCGATCCCCGCCCAGCATCTCCACCAGGTGGCGGGAGTAGGGGAGCATGGCCTCGGCGCTGGCGCGGTCCTGCCCGGAGATCCCGGTCATGAAGAAGAGGTCGACCTTGCGCGCGCCATGCGCGAGGGCGCGGCGGATGGTCTCCTCGACGGCTTCGTTGGGGCAGGAGAACTTCCGGTTGACGCGGCGGAGCGCCGGATCCTGCGACTCGATGCTCAGCTCGAGGCTCCACCGTGGGAGCGCTTCCTCCAGCTCGGCGAAGAAGCGGTCGCTGGCGGGGCCGAAGAGCTCGAAGACCAGCTCGTTCTTCGGCGGGCGCTTGCGCCAGAGCTGGAGGAGCTGCCGCCAGCGCTCCCGCCCCCCGATGCGCGGGTCGCTGACGAAGAAGATGGGATGGCGGCTGAAGCGCGCGATGCTGCGGATGTCGGCAGCCAGGTCCGCGGCGGAGCGGAAGGCGGGCTTCTCGCGGGCGCAGAGCCGCCTGTAGGCGTCGCTGGAGCCGCCGCAGACGATGCAGTGCTGGGTGCAGCCGCGAGCCGCCAGCAGCATGGTGGTCGGATAGTCGCGCCAGCCGTGGTAGGGCTCCACGTCCGCGATGGAGTGCTGGCGGAGGGCGGCGCGGACGACGGCGTCGTAGGCGGGGACCCGCAGACCGTCCATGGTGGCGGGGACATGCGTCAGGGGATTGACCCGGATCTCGCCTTCGGCGCCCGGCCGGTGGGCGGGACGCGGCTGGCGGTAGCTGAGGTTGGGTACGTCGGCCAGGGAGCGGTTCCCCTTGAGCACGGCGTCCACCATCTGGACCATGGGCTCCTCCGTGCTGTCGCCGCGCAGAACCGCGTCCACCCACGGATAGCGTTCCAGAATCTCGCGATGGAAGTAGGTGGAGCTCAGACCGCCCAGCACCACCCAGGAAGCCGGGTGGGCTTCCTTGACGCGGCGCGCCAGCTCGATGGCTCCGGCCGCGTGAGGCAGCCAGTGCAGGTCGATGCCGAAGACGGGGGCCTGCATGCGGGCGAGCTCGGCGTCGACGTCGTACGAGGGGCTGAGCAGCATGCGGTGGGCGACGTTGACCAGGCCCACCCGGTAGCCTGCCCGCTCGAGCCGCTCGAGGAGGCTGGTCTCGCCCACGGGATACATCTCGAAGACGGAGCTGGAGGGCACCACGTCGGCCAGAGGGCCCCAGAGTCGGGGGCGCTCGCGGAAATCGAAGACAGCCGGCGCGTGAAGCAGGATCACATCGGCTCGCACACCGCATCCTTCCTCGTTGGGAGAGCGTCCTCCCACCCTTGTGTAGCGGTGGGGAGGGGCGCGAGCCATCCGGCGCAGGACGGGTCCTTGAGGAGGCGGTGGCAGCAGCGGTAGGGTGCCCGCCCGCCTCTTCACGCCCGCTTCAGGTCGCCACCCCAGGGCGGCGGGCCGGGCTCCGGACGGATGCGAGAGGGTCCCGAGGCGCGGGACGGCTCTGTGCGCGACGGCGCGTTGCGCCGTGCGGCCGCTCCGTGCTACAATCGCCTCCGCAGGTACGCGGGAATAGCTCAGTTGGCTAGAGCGCCACCTTGCCAAGGTGGAGGCCGCGGGTTCGAGTCCCGTTTCCCGCTCCAAAGATTTGGAATGCCTTTGGAATGCGTCAGCTTTGGGATCCGTTCGGAAGGCAAGGTCGACCCGCCGGGGACGGCGGGCCCGGTTTTCTGGGCGACGTAGCCAAGTGGCAAGGCAGGGGTCTGCAAAACCCCAACTCGGCGGTTCGAATCCGCCCGTCGCCTCCAGCGGAGTCCTTCCAGGGATTTCGGGCGGTTAGCTCAGTTGGCAGAGCACGTGTTTGACGTACACGGGGTCAGAGGTTCAAGTCCTCTACCGCCCACCAGAAACAAGGCTTGAGTAAAGCCGGAATCGCCCGCCCCGCGAGGGAAAGCGGGCGATTTCCATAAGATGGAAGAGTGAATGGAAGGGACTCAAAAGGACCTGAAATGACCCCGAAGGACAGCCTCCGAAGGCAGAGTTAAGGCAGACTTTCCAAAGCCTCCCAGAACCGGGAGGCGGCGGCCGGACTTTTCTCCAGGCGCCGACGGGCGCGCCTGGGAGCGACTGGATGGCAGAGTTCGTTCACGCGCGGTGAACACCGCATCCGGCTTCTCGAAGATCCCGCCAGGGGAGGTGGATCCGGCATGGCGGCCGAGGCCAGGCGGAAGAGCAGCGGCGAACCGGACCGGGGGAGCAACGTGATCGACGCCCGCCCCCAGATCGCGGCCGCCCTCCGGGCGGAGGAGGCCCGCAGGAGGGCTTGGCGGCGCGAATCCCTCATGCGGCTGGCCGAGCACCACGGGATCACGTACGAGACGGCCCGGCGGGAGTACGGGCACATGTGCGACGAGCTCTGGCCGCCGGTGCGCATCCCCCCTGAGCTGAAGGACCTCCGGCGCCGCGGCTGAACCGCCGCCGCCGAAGAGGCGGGCGGCCCAGCAGAACGTCCTGGTTGACAGTATGACAGTCATGCGGTACAGTTGGCTTGGCCCCGCCAGCGGGAGGGCCAAGCCCGCCGAAAGGAGGGATCCCCTTGCCGAGCACAGCCGCCGAGCCGTCCGCCGCCCTGCGCGATCTGCGATCGCGCCGCGGGCTGAGCGTCGCGGCCCTCGCGACCCGGGCCGGCATCCCGGCCCCCACCATCCGGGCCTGGGAGAGCGGTCGGCGGCGGCCCAGCGCCAATGCGCTGCTGCGCGTGGCCGAGGTCCTGGCCGTCGACCCGCGCGAGATCCTGCCCACGCCGGCGTGGCGGCTCGGCAGGCTGTCCGAGGAGATCAGCGACGACGAGGAGCAGACGTGGAGTCCTAGCAAGCTCGGCGACTGGCTGCGGTGCCCGGCCTACTTCCGCTTCCGCCACGTGGACCAGCTGCCGGCGGTGACGGACACCGTGGAGAGCGTGCTGGGGCGCGCAGTCCACCGCGCCGCCGAGATCGCCCTGCGGGCGATCTCCCCGAACGCTGCGGCGTCCGACGCGGGGGCGCCGCTGGAGAGTCCCGGCGCCGCGATGGCCGCCGAGATCCAGGCCGGGCTGGACGAGATGGCCGGCGCCAGCGCGGCGTCCGGACCCGATGAGGAGGAGGTGGGAGCAGCCCCGCCGGATCCGACGGCCCTCATCGACGAAGCTGCGGCCCTGCACGGGCTGTGGCAGGCCGAGGTGCTGCCGAGGATAGGCCGCCCGATCGCGATCGAGGTGCGCACCGAGATCCGCGTGGCGGGGGTGCGGATGACCGTCATCCCAGACGTGATCGCGGAGGGATGGGTCCGCGACCTCAAGACCACGCGGCGCAAGCCGGCGCAGGCCGACCTCGACGAGAACCTTCAGGCGACGGCCGAGTCGCTCGCCTACCGCGAGCTGACCGGCGAGACGGAAAGGGGGGTGGCATTCGACTACTTGGTCCGCACCAAGAAGCCTTACGCCCTGACGCTCGAGACCTCGCGCGGGCCGAAGGACCACGATCGGCTCGCGCGGATCGTCGCGGCGGCCGCGGACTCGGTGGCCGCAGGGCGCTACTGGCCGAACCCGCAGAACAAGTTCGGCTGCGCACGCTGCCCGTACCGCGAGATCTGCCGCGACGCCTACTGACCGCAGAACAAGGATCCAAGGGAGGAAGGCACGATGGCCCTGAACCTCTTCGACCAGCATGACCCGACGGCCCAGACCGCCCCGATCCCCTTCGATGGCGACGCCGTCAAGGCGCTCTCCGAGCTGACGCTGGAGGACGAGATCACCGAGTTTCGCCCGATCTTCTACCGCCCCGGCCCCGGATCGTTCGTGTCGACCACCACGACCGAGACCATGGCGGAGATCACCGGTGTCATCCTGGCCGTGCGCAAGGCCCGCCGGCACACCGTCACGGTGACGGACGACGCCGGGAACCCCATGCGGCTGGCCGAGTGCGTCCTCGACCGCACCGGGCGCGACGGCGACTTCGGCGTCGTCCAGCTGGGCCAGGACGCCGGCAAGGTCCGCGCCTGCGCGACGTGCCCCCACAACAAGTGGGGCTCGGCCGTCAACGACAAGGGCCAGCGCACACGCGGCAAGGCCTGCCGCGAGAAGCGGCTGCTCCTGGTGCTGCCCGACGGCTACGCGATGCCGATCGTCGTCTCGGCGCCGCCCATGTCGATCAAGACCGTCGTCAACTGGATCTCCGAGCAGGCCACCAAGGGCCAGGGGATCTCCACGGTCAAGGTGCGCCTTCGGGCCAAGCTCGACCAGCAGGCCGTCGCCGGCGAGCTCCGCCAGTACGGCGTGCTCACGATCGAGACGCTGCGGGCGCTCACCAACGACGAGGCGACCGATGTCTACGGGCGGATCGTGCGTCTGCGCGATCACATCGACGCCTGGCTCTCCTCGCCGAGCCTGATCTCCGAGGAGGAGGGCGAGGACGAGGAAGAGGCCGTCGCCACCGGGGCGGCCGCGTCCACCGCCGCCGGCGCGGGCGGGGAGCCGGACCTGTTCTGACGATCAACGATGACGCGGGCGCCGGAGAGGATGGATGGCCCCGTCCCTCCGGTGCCGCCAGGAAACGGATCGCTGCCCCGTCGGCCAACCGGCAGGCCGCCGGGCCCTGGACCCGGAGATCCACGTTCGAGTCGTGGCGGGGCAGCCAAGTTCACGTGCGCGTGGCCCAACGGCAGGGCTCCCGACTCTTGATCGGGCGGACGCGGGTTCGATCCCTGCCGCGCCCACCAGCTTTCGGGACGGCGTAGCTCAACGGGCAAGAGCGACCCACCGGCATGCGCGCGGGCCGGGTGCGGGACGCGGGTTCGAATCCCGCCGCCGTCCACAGTGATCTCGCTGGGGCGTAGCTCAATCGGCCAGAGCGGCGGTCTCCAAAACCGCTGGCTGCGGGTTCAAGTCCCGCCGCCCCTGCCACTTGCCAACCGTTCACCCGGCCCTTTGGGGCCGGGCCTTTTGCCTTTTTGGACCTCACGGAAGGGAGGGCGACGGCGGATGTCCACAGCCGCACGCGACCTGTCCACAGGCCCGTCCACACCCGCTCCACAGGCCGCCGGACAAGCGGCCAGCGCGCCATCGGACGCCGACGCCCTCGCCCTCCTGCGCCTTCTCTACGACCAGCCCGGCGTCGCGGGCCACCTGGAGATCCGCCTGATCCCGGAGGGCGGCGGCCGCCCCGAGCAGCGCTTCTTCCCCCTGCCCGAGGGGGTCGGCGCCGCCGCCCGCTTCGCGCTCTCCATGTCAGGACGGGCGCATGTGTTCTTCGGCGTCTACCCGCGCTCGCGGCCCCGCGGCCGCGACGACGACGTGGCGGCGGCCACCTGCCTCTTCGCGGACTTGGACGCGAAGGACTTCCCGGGCGGCGCCGTCGAGATCGACCGGAACCTGGCCGAGGTGGCGGAGAAGGGCCTCGCCCCCACGGCCGTCGTAGCGTCCGGCGGCGGGCGGCACGCCTACTGGCTGCTCCGCCGGCCCGTGCCGCTGGGCGCGCCGGACGACCCCCAGCGGGGCCGGGTGCGCGCCGCGCTCTGGGCGCTGGGCGCCGAGCTCGGGCTCTCGCCCGGCGCGAACGTCGTCCATGACCTGGCAAGGGTGCTCAGGCTGCCGGGGACGCTCAACATCAAGGCCAAGTACGGCACGCCCGCGCCGGCGCGGATCCTCGCGCTCGACCCGTCCAGGGTCTACCGGCCGGCCGACTTCGCCGACGTGATCCGCCGGCATCCCATGCCCGTCCCTGCGGCGGACGCCGCAGGGCGGCGGGTCGGGGTGCGCTTCACGCGACCGCCTCGCGCGGATGTCCCGCTGGACACGCTCCTCGCCGGACTGCACCTGCCGGAGTGGGCGCTGGAGTTGATCCGGCGGCCCATCCCACGGGGTCTGAGGTCCGAACCCGCGTTCCGCGCCGTCCGGATCCTCCTCCGGTCAGGGGCGGACCCGGACCTGATCCGGGACGTCTTCGCGTGCCCGGAATCGGGCGGTGTGGGGGACGCCTACCGCGAACGCCAGGCGCGCCGGGACGGCGACCGCTGGCTAGCCCGCACGATCGCCCGGGCCATGGCCTCGCTGGAGAGCGATGCCGGCGGAAGGGCCGGAGGGCGGCGGGCCGGGCGCGGACCCGGCGGCGCGCCGCGGTACGTCCGGGAACTGGAGCGGCTGAATCCGGCGGATCAGGTCGCGGCCGTCCTGCTGGATGGCGTGCCAGCCGAGCTGCGGGCGGAAGCGGACAGGGAGGGCTGGCCCGACGAGCGGTCGCGCGCCCGGGCGGCGGAGGAGATCGCGCGGGCGTGCCTTCGCGCCGGGATGGCACCCGCGGCTGCCTACCTGGCGCTGACGGTCCACGCCGTCGGGCTGGGGAAGGATCCGCAGACGGTCTCCCGCTGGGTGCGGGCGGCCGAGCGGGCGGTTGCCGGCGCGCGGCGCGGCTTGGGAAGGACGGGACGCGGATCCGAGAGGGAAGGGGGGATAGGGGATGTCGGATCAGCCGGGCGGCGCGCCGACGGACCTGCGGCAGGCGGCGCTGGCTGACGCCGTGCGGAAGCTCCTGGACCGGGCCAGGGCCGGAGAGCCCGTCGATGCCGCGATCCTCCAGCGGGCGCTGAAAGGGCTGGAGGACGCCCCATGGGCGGAAGCGCTGAGGGCGGAAGCGGAGGAAGCGCTGGCCAAGCTGCGGAAGGACGCGCAGGACGCCGGCGCCGACGGGGGCAAGGACCGCGCGGGCGACGGCGATGAGGAAGCCGGCACGATCCTCAGCCGGATCGCGGCGCTGCCAGAACAGCCGGATCCCGACGAGGTCGCGGCGATCATCGAGGACTTGGGCGCCGTCGTCTCTTTGCGCGGTGAGGTGCCCTACACCGCCGCCATACACGCCCTGGCCCGCAGGCTCGGCACCAGCCGGCCGCAGGTGCGCAAGGAGGTCCTGGACGCCGCCAGGCGCCACAAGGCCGCCCAGGATGCGGCGGCCGCAGCGGCGGCGCAGGACGGCCCGGCGCGCGTGGCGGACGTCCTGGGCGGCCAGGCCCCGCCGGACATGCCGCCTGGACTCGTTCTGCCGCGACCCTACGCCCTTCGCGCCAGGCGGCCGCCCGGGCAGGAGGACGGCCCGCCGGACTGGGAGACCGTGGCTGAGCTGCCAGATCTCACCCGCCCGGTGCTCCCGGCGGCCATGATCCCGATCGCCCGCCGGCACGACCCCGACGCGGACTCCTGGGAGCTCACGCTGGCCGTCCGCCGGAACGGCACATGGAAGACGATCGAGGCCGAGCGGTCCGTCCTCGCCGACAGCCGGAAGATCCTCCAGCTCGCCGACCAGGACGTGCCCGTCACCAGCGAGTCGGCCAAGGCCGTCATCCGCTACCTCGCGGAGATGGAGCAGGCAAACCTCCACACCATCCCCGAGGGCGTCGTCGTGCGCTCGCTCGGCTGGCGCACGCTCGGGGACGGGCGCCGCTGCTTCATCCTCGGCCGGCGGACGCTGACGGCCGACCCTCCCGGCACGGAAGGCGCCGGACCGCCGATCACCGTGCGGGCGCCCGGGGCAGGCGAGCGGCGGCTCCTGGAGGGGTTCTCCGACGGCGGCACGCTCGACGGGTGGCGCGACGGGCTCTACCGCCGGATCCTGCCCTATCCCCGCATCCGGATCGGCGTCTACGCGTCGCTCGCATCGCCGCTCCTGCCGCTCATCGATGCGGGCGGCTTCACCGTGCACTACTCTGGTCTGACCAGCACGGGCAAGACCACGGCCATGCAGGTGGCCGCGAGCGTGTGGGGATATCCCGGCGGCCCTGGGCTCGAGACCAAGCCCGGGCTCATCGCCGGCTGGGACGCCACCGCCGTCGCCAACGAGCAGCGGGCCGTGTTCCTCCGCCACCTGCCCATGTATCTCGACGACAGCGGCCTGGTGCAAGGACAGAGCAAACAGCAGCAGGATGTCGTGAAGAACACGGTCTACGCCGTCGCCAACGGCACAGGCCGCCGACGCGGCGACCGGAGCGGCGGCACGCGGGCGACGGGCGAGTGGGCGCTAACCATGATCTCCACCGGCGAGCGCTCGGTGCTCTCCGACCCTGCAGCCGGCGGCGCCCAGGTCCGCGTTGTCGAGCTGGCCGGGAACGTGCTGGCCCCCGTCGAGGCCGGCGGCGCCGCCGCGGATGAGGCCGCCCCGAATGCCGGATCCGCCACGGAGCTGATGCGGGAGCTTCGGCGCCTGGCCGGCGAGCATCACGGCGTCGTCGCTGCGCCTTACATCCGGGCGCTGATCCTGATCGATCGGATCGAGCTCCAGCAGCGCTTCGCGAAGGCCCTCCGGGCCGTGGCGGACGCCGCCGGAGATGCCGCCCGCACGGACATGGGCAGCCGCCTGGCGGGCGCCTTCGCCGTCATGGAGGTGGCCGCCGAGATTCTGCACGAGGTCCTCGGCATGGACGATGAGATCCCACCGTCCGCGCTGCGGGCGGACCTCGGGCGATGGTTCGCCGCCTATCTCGGCGCGAACCCGCCGGAGCACGTGGATCTGCGGGCCTACCAGGCGCTCGTCGAGTGGATCGACGGACACGCCAACCTCTTCGTGGGCGGCCCGGGCGCCCCCGAGGGACCGACGCCGCCGCCGGGGCCCATCGGATGGGCCGGAAGGTGGGAGGTCGCGGTCGTGGGGAAGCCGTGCGTCGCCATCTACCCGCACGTGGCACGGCGGGTGCTGGAGGAGATGCACTTCGAGGATCCGGACTCCATCGCACGCCAGCTTGCGGCGCGGGGCCTGCTTCTCCGGGATGCGCAGGGCAAGCTGACGCGGCTCGTCAAGATCGGATCCGGCTCGGACGCCAGGGTGACGCGGTGCTTCGTGCTCGTGCGCCGTCAGGAGCAGATGGATGAGGGGGCAGAGGATGACGATGCCAGCGGGCATGCGGACAGCGAACCGGAGCTCTTCTGAGTCCTTCGCAGGTGATCCAGTTGCTGTGAAAAATGGAAACAAATGTAATTTGGTAACACCAGTAACACCTTACCGATCGGTAGGTGTTACTGGAAGCGAACCCGGAAAGCCTTGTGGCACAAGGCTTTCCGGGTTCGGTAACACCTGTAACACCGGTAACACCACTTAAAGGGACTATATAGGGGGTAAAACACAACTCTTCAGTACGGTGAAGTACGGCAACGGCCCTATACGTTGACTCTCGATTTTGGTGTTACCGGTGTTACCGATACCCCCACCATGCCCTCTAGAGCTTGCCCTGCAAGCCATCCAGCGGTAACACCTCTACGAGAGTAGAGGTGTTACCACGTGTTACCGGGATAGGGAGAGAGCGTGAGATCCTCCATACTGAGCGGGATAGCGCGGTTACACCTTATCGGAAGTAAGCATGTGTGAATGCTTCTACCCCACGGGGGTAGAGTCGTGACTCCCCCTCCCGTGAGGAGGGAGACCCCCCCCACGGCCGCAGGGCCTGCTCCCCCTCCCGTGAGGAGGGGGATCCCCCACGGCCGCTGTCGGTAAACAACGCATGCTCACTCATCGTGATGCCTGCTCAGCGGACTCGCGGCTGAGGCCAGACAGGCATGGACGAAGTTGAGCACGGCGCGCGTTGAAGCGCACCGCTCCCACACCGGCAAAGGGATGGTATGACAGTCATACCGTATACTCAGCGGGGAGGAGGTGGACCGGTTGCAGGGCGGTCGTGGAGAGGCCGCTGGCGACGGTTCCGCCCTGGCCGCCGTCATCTCCGACGCTCTGGCCACGGGATCCGACCCGGTGGCAGCCGCACGGGCGGAAGAAGGCCCGCGCACGGACGGATCCGTCACCGTCACCGTGACCCTACGGCACTGCCGCTACGCCTCGCCGCCCGACCGTGCCGGACGCTCGCCCTTCGCGGTCTGGACGGTGGCGCCGGCGTCCGGCCTGCCGTTCACGGCACGCGGGCGGCTGGCGGACTGGGGCCGGCCGGGAGACGTGGTGCGGCTCGTCGGCCGGTGGGTGGACGATCCGCGATACGGCCGGCAGCTGGAGGTCGAGGCCGTGCTGGCGGAGCGCCCGGCCGACCTGGCGGGCCTGGCGAAGTGGCTGGAGCAGCAGGACGGGATCGGGCCGGGCACGTCGGCGGCGGTGGCCGCCGCACTGAGGGACGGGCGTCCCGACGGCGGCGACATCCTCGACCGCTTCCGGGCGTGGGTCGGGTCTGGGGGACCGGACGGGCTCGGTCTTCCCGAGCCCCGGAAGGCCGCGCTACGGCGCGCGGCGGAGCGCGCGGGGGAGGAGGAAGCTCGGGCCCGGGCGCTGATCTGGTGCCGGCGGGCCGGGCTGGGGCCCGCCGCCGCGGAAGCGGTCTGGCGGGAGTTCGGGCCGGAAGCGCTGGATGTCCTCCCGCGTGATCCGTGGGCGCTGACGCGCGTGGATGGGATCGGCTTCCTCACGGCGGATGCGGCCGCCCAGGCGCTGGGCGTGGATCCGGCGGCGGACGGGCGGCTGCGGGCGGCGCTGCTGCACACGCTCGCCGATGCGGCGGAGGAGGACGGCCATCTCTGGCTGCCCGCGGACGGCGCGGACGGGCTCGTCCGCCGGGCCTTCGAGGTCCTGCGCCGGATCGCGGAGAAGCGCGGCTACGGCAAGGGCCTCGGCGGGGAGATCCTGGAGAGGCTGCCCGGGGCCCTGGAGAGCTTGATCACGCGCGGCGAGGCCATCGCTGCGGACATCGCTGCGGACGCCGCTGCGGACGCCGGCGGCGGGCGGATCGTCTACCTCCCGCCGCTCTACGACGCGGAGAAGACGGTGCGGGCGTGGCTGTGGGGGGCGGCGCTGCGGCCCGGGCTGGTGGACGAAGGCCAGGCGCGGGAGATCCTGGAGGGTCCCGCGGTTCGCGGGCGCCTGGACGACGCTCAGGCCGAAGCGGTTGTGACCGCTCTCTCCGCCGGCGTGAGCGTGATCACGGGCCCGCCCGGCGTGGGCAAGACCACCGTGATCCTGACCGTCCTGCGGGCGGCGGAGGCCGCAGGCGTGGCGCAGGACGCGATCCTCCTGGCCGCCCCGACGGGCCGGGCGGCGAAGCGGATGGCAGATGTGACCGGGCATCCGGCGCAGACGATCCACCGGCTGCTGGAGTTCCATCCGCAGGAGGGCTTCCGCCGGAACAACGACGCCCCGCTCGACGGCCGGATGCTCATCGTGGATGAGGCGTCGATGGTCGACGCGCGGCTCTTCGCGGCGCTCGTCGCGGCGGTGCCGCCGCGCATGCCCGTGGTGCTGGTGGGCGACCGCGACCAGCTCCCGCCGGTCGGGCCGGGCGCGCCCTTCCACGTGCTGGCGCGGGGCGGCGTCCCGGGGGTGCGGATGGCCGTCCTCGACCGGATCTACCGACAGGACGCGGGGAGCGCCATCCCCCGGAACGCGGTGCGGATCCGGCAGGGACTCATGCCCGAAGAGGACGGCGGCCCGGCGTGGCGGGTGCGGCTGTATGCGAGGCCGCGCCGCAAGATGCCGCGGGCGGAGTGGGATGAGGCCGGTAGGGCGCTCAGGCGCCGCATGGCGGACGACGCGGTGGAGGCGGTACGGACGCTGGTCCTCGGCGGCCTGTCGCCGGATGACGTGCAGGTGCTGGCGCCGATCCGGCGGGGCGAGGCCGGCGTGGACGAGCTGAACCGGCGGCTTCGCGACGTGCTGAACCCTCTGCGGCCCGGGATGGGCGTCTGGCGCTCGCGGTCTGGCGCGACGGAGCTCCGCGAGGGCGACCGGGTGATCCACGTCCGGAACGACTACAGGAAGGGCGTCATGAACGGCGAGGTCGGCCGGGTCGTCGCGGCGGGCCGGATCGGGCTCGACGAGGAGGGACACGCCGTCTGGTGGTCGCCGGACGCGGACGGGCACCCACCCGCGCATCTCGCAGGGGAGATCGAGGAGCTGATCCGGGGCGTCGTGGTCGAGTACCCGGACTACGGCGGCGGGGAGCCGCGCGCGGTGCCGTACGCGGCGGACGAGGTGGGGGACCTCCGGCTCGCCTACGCGAGCACCGTCCACAAGTTCCAGGGGTCGGAGGTCCCCGCGGTGGTCTTCGTCGTCGGCATGGACGCCTTCACGCTCCTGAAGCGGCCGCTGGTCTACACGGCGGTGACGCGGGCGCGGGACCGGGCGCTGGTGCTCGCCGAGGAGGGGGCGCTGGAGCGGGC